>JBOHED010000001.1:0-10212 GCA_050700915.1 Actinopolymorphaceae bacterium
CCGCCACGATGGCGGGCGAACCGGGTCTCACCCTGACCGGCCAGCTCGGCGACGTGATGAAGGAGTCGGCCCAGATCGCCGTGTCCTACCTGCGGGCGCAAGGCGCCGACCTCGGCGTACAGACCGACGCGCTCGCCGACCACCGCGTCCACGTGCACGTTCCTGCGGGTGCTGTTCCCAAGGACGGCCCGTCGGCCGGCGTGACGATGACGGCGGCGCTGGCGTCGATGCTGTCCGGCCGGCCGGTACGCCCGGAGGTCGGCATGACCGGCGAGGTCTCCCTGACGGGACGGGTGCTGCCGATCGGCGGCGTCAAGCAGAAGTTGCTGGCCGCGCACCGGGCCGGACTCACCGAGGTGATCCTCCCGCGGCGGAACGAGCCCGACCTGGACGACGTGCCGGAGGGGGTGCTCGCCGACCTCACCGTCCACCTGGTCGACGACGCCGCGGAGGTCGTACGCCTGGCCCTTCGGGACGCGAGCGATGCCGGATCAGGGTCCTGGTCAGGTGAAGGTCAGCTGGTCGGCACCGACCGGGCGGCGTAGTAGCCGCGGCGACCCGGGCCCGCAGAGCCCTGCATGAGGGGACCCCTGCAGCGAACCTATTGGTGCAGGGCGCTCCTCATCCAACCCAGCCGCCCGCCAGGCCCAGCGCAGGACCCCACCGGAGCCCTGCATGAGGGGACCCCTGCAGCGAACCTATTGGTGCGGGGCGCCCCTCATCCAACCCACCCGCCCGCCAGGCCCGGGCGTTGCCTCTCCCGCCGACGGCCCGGGGCACTTCGCACGAGGCGAAGCCGACCCCGGGCCGAAACGGGAACCTGCGTCCAGCCCCCCGGCCATGCGTCCGGACGCGGGTCCCGGCCGAGGTGATGGAGGGACGCGTACCACCTCGGCGCGGCCACCGGGTTCCCTTTGGCCTGGGTGGCCGTCGGGCGACCAGGAACCGGTGGACCTGGGATCAGCGACACGGCCCTCGAGTGATGGCCGCGAGCCGCCACTGATGCTGTTCGCATCCGGGCTCGTCGACGGTTCACCGTGTCGCTCATGACAGCGAGCTTCGCGCCGACCGGCGTACGAACGAATCCGCAGACGTACTCAACATCGACACCCGCACGCGTACTCGGTCGCTGCCCACTCGATCGCCCCACACTCGATCGCCGCCCACTCGTTCGCCGCGTACACGGACAGCGGCGCCAAGCGACCGCCGAGCGTCCGAGATTGGATGAGGGGACCCCTGCACCAACACCGCCGTCGACCCGGGCGAGCTCCCATGTGGCAGAGCCGGCCCGGGCCGGATACGGATCCGTACGCCCGCAAACCCCCGTCGTGCCTGCAGCGCGGGCGGACCCGGCCAGGGTGGTGGAGGAAGAGGAACCACCCCGGCTCGGCGGCCACCGGTCCCCTCGGCCTGGGTGGCCGTCGGGCAACCAGGAACCGGCGGTCTGGGTGAGCGGCGTGGCACCGCTCATGGACCGAGCTTCGCGGCGGCGGCTGCTGACGATCACCCGCCGGCGTACTCAACTCGGGGCTGGGTGGACCCACCAGCCCCCTGAGTCTCCTGGCTCACCTCTCTCAGGACGTACGACCGGGAGCGTGGTGGCATCTTCCTGCCGCTTGCCTCGGGTGCGGGACACTTCTCCCGCGGCCGTTCGTTGCCCAGACGGGTCCGCGGCGCACATCCGTCGACACCTGGGGACGGAACGGACCGCCACGGGAAGGTGGTCTCAAGCCATGACGGCGGCGATCGGCGACACCGCGAGTGCGACGGCTCGTGCCGGCGCAGCTTTGGCGCTCACCACCCAGCTCTGGAAGCAGCGGCTCGGCGTGTGGTGGCTCGGCCGGGTCAGGGGCGACACGTTGAGCCGGGTGTGGCTCCCGGCCGGGATCCGCGATCCGTACCCGCTCTACGCCCGGCTCCGCGCCGAGGGTGCGCTGCCGCGCAGTCGGACCGGCGCCTGGGTCGCCGCACGGCACGAGGTGGCCAACCAGGTACTCCGTGACCGCAGGTTCGGCGTCCGCGCCAAGGACGCCCCGTACCCGCCGGCGTCAGGCGTCGGAACCTTGACCCCGGGTGGCGACCAGGCTCCTGACGAGGCCGTCGCCGAATGGGACATGTCGTTCCTCGAGCTCGACCCACCGCACCACACCCGGCTCCGCCGACTCGTCGCGCCGGCGTTCGGACCGCGGATGATCACCGGCTACCGCGAACGCATCGAACGCACCACCAGCGAGCTGCTCGACAAGGCGATCGCGAACGGCGAGTTCGACCTGATCAGGGACTTCGCCACACCGCTGCCGATCGCGGTGATCAGTGACCTGCTCGGGATCCCGGACGTCGATGTGGAGCGGTTCTCGCGGTACGGCAACATCGTCGGGGCATCCCTCGACGGCGTTCACTCGGTCCGGCACGCGCGCGAGTTGCGTGAGGCGAGGGCCGACCTCAACGCGCTCTTCACCCAGTTGGTCGAGCAACGCCGCACCGAACCCGGCGACGACGTGATCAGCCGGCTCGGCCGCGCCCTGGGTGAGGAGAAGCTCGCGGGTCCGGAGCTCCTCAACACGGCGCGGCTGCTGCTGGTCGCCGGCTTCGAGACGACGGTCAACCTGATCGGCAACGGCATGCTCGCCCTGCTCGCCCACCCCGACCAGTGGGAGCGGCTCCGGACCGACCCCTCGCTCGCGCCACGAGTGGTCGAGGAGGTCCTGCGGTACGACCCACCCGTGCAGGGCACCACCCGGATCGCGCACGAGGAGATCGAGCTGGCGGGGCGTACGGTCAGGCCGGGCCAGTGGGTCGTCGTGCTGTTGGGCGCGGCCGGCCGGGACGCCGCGGTGTACGACGATCCGGACCGGTTCGACATCGGACGCGACACCGACGTCGAACACCTGGCGTTCTCGAGTGGGATCCACTACTGCGTGGGCGCCCCCCTGGCCAGGCTCGAGGGTGAGATAGCGTTCCGCGCCCTGGCCGAGCGGCTACCCGCCCTGGTCCGCGAGGGTCCGGTTCAGCGGCGTACGTCGTTCACGATCCGGGGTGTCTCGACCTTCCCACTGACGCTTGCGTCCCAGCTGGATGAGGGGACCCCTGATCCAAGTCGCGTTCGCATGAGGTGACCCCTGATCCAATAGGTTCGCTTGAAGGGTCCCCTCATCCAGGTCACCTTCGTCGGAAGGGTCCCCTCATCCAAGCCACCTTCGCTTGAAGGGTCCCCTCATCCACATCCTCAGAGCAGCTCCACGCCCCGACGACCGGCCTCGACCACGAACCGCTCGGCCGCCGACACCGACCCGTCCTCCACGCCCACCGCCGAGGCGACCCGCAGCGTCGCGACCACCGCCTCGCGGTCGACCTCGCACACCACGTAGCCACGCCGGCCGTCTCCGTACTTCCAGTACGGCGACTCCGCGATGATCTGGTCCCAGGTCCCGTGCCAGTCGGCCGGGTCCTGGTCACCACCGGACGAGATCGACGTTCCCACGATCTCCGCCCCGACCACCCGCGCTTCGGGATCGTCGAAGTCGGTCGTCAGGTCGCAGGCCATCGTGAAGTGTCGGTCGCCGGTGAGTACGACCGGATTCGCGACCCGCGAGGAGCCCATGACCTCGAAGAGTCGCCGCCGCTGCGCGCGATAGCCGTCCCACGGATCCGTCCACAGCACCTGGTCAGGACCCGCCTTCCGGTCCGTCTGCGCCATCGGTGCCTGGTTGGCGAGGAGGTTCCAGCGCTGCCGCCCACTGGTCAGCCCTTCCGCGAGCCACGCCTCCTGATCCGGGCCCGTCATGGTGCGCGCCGGGTCGTCCGCCTCGTCGGGCGTGGTGGGCTGGTCGGTGCGGTACTGCCTGGTGTCCAGCACGTGGATCCGCGCGAGATCACCCCACTCGAACCGGCGGTACGCCTGGATGCTGGCACCCTTCGGCGCGACGGACCTGCGTACCGGCATGTGTTCGTACCACGCCTGGAACGCCGCCGCCCGCCGCGCGCGGAACTCCTCCGACGGCTGCTCGTCGGGGTCCTGCGGCACCGGCCCCGCCCAGTCGTTGTCGACCTCGTGGTCGTCGAACGTCACGATCCACGGGCAGCTGGCGTGGGCGTCGCGAAGGTCGGCGTCGGTCTTGTAGCGGGCGTAGCGGTTGCGGTACTCGACCACCGAGTACGGCTCACCTTCGCCCTCGTGTCGGCGTACGCCCGAATCCGACGGCGCCCCTTCGTAGATGTAGTCGCCGAGGAATGCGACCAGGTCCAGGTCCTGCTCGGCAAGGTCGCGGTGCGCGACGTAGAAGCCCTGCTGGTAGTTCTGGCAGGAGGCGTACGCAAGACGCAGCCGGCTGGGCGACGACCCGGCGGCCGGGGCGGTCCGGGTCCGCCCGACCGGTGAGATCTCGGTGCCCGCCCGGAACCGGTAGAAGTACTCGCTTCCCGACCGCAGCCCACCGGGCTCCACGTGGACGCTGTGGCCGGATTCAGGCCGGGCGTACGCCGTACCGCGGCCGACCGTACTCCGGAACCGCTCGTCCGTGGCGATCTCCCACTGCACCGGGGTGGCGCGATCCGGCATTCCGCCGCCTTCCAGCGGGTCGGGCGCGAGGCGGGTCCAGAGCACCACCGAGTCCGGCCACGGGTCGCCGGAGGCCACACCGAGCGAGAAGAGGTCGGTGGGCAGGCTGCGGGTGACCGCGCTCGGCGCGGCGAAGCGGGCATGGGTCGCGGTGGCGGTGTGGGCGACCGATCGCGGGGCGGCGTCCGCCGCGCGGGGCGCCGGCACCACGCCGGCGAGGACGGCTCCGGCGGACACGCCGCCCAGGGTCAGCAGACGTCGACGGGACAGCACAGACATGGGTGTCTCCGTGGGAAGAAGGGGTGGTCAGGCGTCGCGTGCGGTGGTGCACATCGGGACAAGCGGGAGAAGCGAGACCAGCGGAACCAGCAGGACCAGACGGACCTGTGAGACCAGACACCTCAGACGCTGACGAACGGGACCGAACGTCACCAGGACCACAGATGGCGCCAGAACGGGCACATGGTGAACGCTTGGTCGCTCTCCGTCGCAGGAGTGACACGCATGAGGACAGGGGTGAACCAGCGGTGAAGTCCCGGGTGGCCCGAGCCGCTGGAGAACCTGTCCAGGTCGCCGGTGTGGAACGGGATCCGTTCGTAGGGACAACTCCCGAGCGACCGGAGGCAGGCCGTTAGGCTCCGGCAGGTGCCTTCCCGCCTCCGGCCGGCCGACCCGGACGACGCCGCCGCCGCGTTGGCCCGGGTCCTCGCCGCTCTCGACGCGCAGGATGCGCCGGACCGCGACGACCTGCGCCTGCTGGTCCGCCACTTCCTTGCGGTGCTCGCCGGCAAGGCGCCCGGACGGTCGGTGGAGGTGCGGGTTCCGCCGTACGCCGCGGTCCAGTGCGTACCCGGCCCGCGACACACCCGCGGCACCCCACCCGGTGTCGTCGAGATGGAACCGGTCACGTGGGTCCAGCTCTGCACCGGCCGGCTGGCGTGGGCTGACGCCGTGTACTCAGGCGCTGTGCACGCCAGCGGCGAGCGCACCGACCTTTCCGACTACCTACCGCTGGCCGCGCCGCCGGTCGGGTCGCAGTGACCGGAAAATCTCTTGGCGTACGACGGAACCAACCGGTGATCGTCAGCGTCTGATCGCCGGTGGTCCGAAGCCATCTGGAGAAACCCCTCGCGACACCCCCCGACGCGAGGGGTTTTTCTATTCCGGCGAGCAACCTCATGCCGATGCCGAGTAACCTCCGGCCGATGCGGCGGCGCGCCATGCCCCCGACGCGTTGTCGGACCCGGGGGCTAGCGTCGGCGGGGTGACCGACGAACTCACGGCCTCGCCCGACCAGCTCCGCCAGGACGCCGACAACCTGTTGCGGCGGCTCGTCGGTACGCCCGAGGCGACGTTCCGCGACGGGCAGTGGGAGGCGATCGAGGCCCTGGTCGCCCAGCGCCGGCGGGTCCTCGTCGTCCAGCGCACCGGCTGGGGTAAGTCGGCGGTCTACTTCGTCGCCACCGCGCTCCGCAGGAGTCAGGGCGCCGGACCGACGCTGATCGTGTCGCCGCTGCTGGCGCTGATGCGCGACCAGGTGGCCGCGGCCGAGCGGGCCGGAATCCGGGCGTTGACGATCAACTCCGCCAATGCCACCGAGTGGACCGACATCGCCAAGGCGTTGGCCGTCGACGAGGTCGACGTCCTGCTGGTGTCGCCGGAACGCCTCAACAACCCCCGGTTCCGCGAGGAGCAGCTACCCGACCTCGCCGCCCGCGCCGGACTCCTCGTCGTCGACGAGGCGCACTGCGTCTCCGACTGGGGACACGACTTCCGCCCCGACTACCGCCGCATCCGCGATCTGCTCGGCGACCTGCCGGACGACACTCCTGTCCTCGGTACGACCGCCACCGCCAACGCCCGGGTCGTCGCCGACGTCGCCGAGCAACTCGGCGGTGGTGAGGTCCTCACCCTGCGCGGCCCGCTCGCCCGTGACAGCCTGCGGCTCGGCGTACTCCGGCTGCCCACTGCACACATGCGGCTCGCCTGGCTGGTCTCCCACCTCGGCGAGCTGCCGGGCAGCGGCATCATCTACACCCTCACGGTGAGCGCCGCCGACGACATCGCCGCGCTGTTGCGCGACGCCGGTCATGTCGTACGCGCCTATACCGGACGTACGGACGACGCCGAACGCCGCTCGGCCGAGGAAGCGTTGCGCGACAACCAGGTCAAGGCGCTGGTCGCGACGTCCGCGCTCGGGATGGGGTTCGACAAGCCCGACCTGGGGTTCGTCGTCCACGTGGGAGCGCCCGCGTCGCCGATCGCCTACTACCAGCAGGTGGGCCGCGCGGGCCGGGCGACCGAGCGGGCCGATGTGCTGCTCCTGCCCGGCATCGAGGACGTCGAGATCTGGCGATACTTCGCCACCGCGTCCATGCCACGACAGGCCCAGGCCGACGCCGTACTCACCGCCCTCGCCGAGGCCGGGCGACCCATGTCCGCGGCGGCGCTCGAGGCTGTCGTCGACATCCGCCGTACCCGGCTGGAGCTGCTCCTCAAGGTCCTCGACGTCGACGGAGCGGTGCGTCGGGTTTCCGGCGGCTGGACATCGACCGGCGAGCCATGGACGTACGACGAGGAGCGCTACGCGCGGGTGGCGGCGGCCCGCGATGCCGAGAGCCGGTCGATGCTCGACTTCATCGCCAGCGAGGACTGCCGGATGGCCTACCTGCAGCGCGTCCTCGACGACCCCACCCTCAGCGAACGCGCGCCGGCCGATTCCACCCCCGTCGAACGCGTGCCCGGCGAGCCCGGGCCCGTCGAACGCGTGCCCGGCGAACGCGGGCCCGGTGGCGCGGGGCAGAAAGCCGCCGGGTGTGGACGCTGCGACCGGTGCGCCGGGCCCTGGTATTCCACCGACGTCTCGGCCCAGGCCGAGCAGGTGGCGACCGGGCAGTTGGCCCGGGTCGGCGTCAGCATCGAGCCCCGCGCGATGTGGCCGGGCGGCATGGATCGGCTCGGTGTCGACGTCCGCGGCAAGATCCCGGTCGACGAGCGGGCCGCGTCGGGCCGGGCCGTCGCGCGACTCACCGATCTCGGCTGGGGCCAGCGCCTCCGCGAGATCCTGGCACCCCACGCGGCCGACGAGGAGGTGCCGGACGTCGTCCTGGCCGCGTGCGTCGACGTCCTGCGTACCTGGGGTTGGGAGCGCCGACCCACCGGCATCGTCGCGGTCGCGTCCCGACGGCGGCCGGCACTGGTGCGGTCGGTCGCGGAGGGGCTCGCCCGGATCGGCCGGCTGCCCCTGCTCGGAGCTCTCACTCCCGTCGACGGCGGCCCGACCGGCGAACCCGGCGGCAACAGCGCGTTCCGGCTGGCCGGCGTCTGGGACCGGCTCGCGGTCCCGCCCGACGTCCGCGACAGTCTGGCGACGGTGGGCGGGAACACAGCGGGGTCCGGGCCGACCATCCTGCTGGTCGACGATCTCGTCGACTCGCGGTGGACGTTGACCGTGGCCGCCCGGGCACTCCGCCACGCCGGGGCGGGCGAGGTCCTCCCCTTCGCCCTCGCCATCGCCGCCTGACCAGACAACCTGACCTACGGGTCATCTGGCCCGCGTGGACTACACCTCCGGTCAGTCCAGCGAGGTCCGGGTCGTCCCTTCACGCCCTACGCGGGGACGGCTTCCTCGGCCTCGCCGGCGAGGCTGGCGCCCTCGGCGCGGTGGCTGCGTACCGACCATAGAACCGCCGCGATCCACACCACCGCGATGAGGATGTACGCCGTCGCCTGCGTCGCCGTCGGAGCGTCCACCCAGTCCGACTGCAGAATGGTGCGTACGTTGGTCAACACGATCACGCCACCCACCAGCGAACCCAGGATCCGGCCTGGGATATGGCGTACCAACCAGGCCGCGACCGGCGCGGCGATCAGACCGCCGACCAGCAGCGCCGCGACCGCACTCAGCGGAATGCCCTCGGCACCGAGCCCGATCAGGAAGCCGACGCTGGCCGCGACCGAGACGACGAACTCGCTGGTGTCGACCGAACCGACCACTCTCCGCGGCTCCATGCGTCCGCTGGCGAGCAGCGCGGGCGTCGCCACCGGACCCCACCCGCCACCACCGGTGGAGTCGACGAATCCGGCGAAGATGCCGAGTGGGGCCAGGAAGCGCTTGCGTACGGGCTTGCCCAGCTGGCCACGCGGGGTGCCCCACGCGGTGAACCGGATCAGAATGTAGACGCCGAGCGCGAGCAGGATGCCCGACATGATCGGCGCGGCCGTCTCGGTCGAGAGCGCGCTCAGGAACGTCGCTCCGGCGAACGCCCCGACACCGCCCGGGATCGCGATGCGCAGCACGACGCGCCAGTCGACGTTGCCGAACCGCCAGTGCGAAGCGCCTGACGCCAGCGTGGTGCCGATCTCGGCGAGGTGGACGGTGGCCGAGGCGGCGGCGGGAGCGGCTCCAGTAGCGAGGAGAAGCGTCGTCGACGTGACGCCGTACGCCATGCCGAGACTGCCGTCGACCAACTGCGCGGCGAGCCCGACCAGGCCCAGGAGTACGAGTTTGCGCACGAGTGCGACCCCACTTCTCCGACAGATCCTATGAATCCTATGAGGATAGTAGGCGTTACATTAAGCGGCCGTCCGGCGAACGCCCACCAGGCGTCCAGATGCAAAGACGGAACCCCACCAGACGTCGCATACCGTGCGCTTCGCGTAGCGATCAACTGCCGGACCCGCACACGATGTACGCCGAGCTCTACCACCTGCAGGCGAGGGCGTACCTGCAGTCGTGAACCCCGGCAGTCGTGGTTCGCGGGGTCCCGTGATCATGAAGACTCCACGGGGTTGGGACACCGGGGAATCTTCATGATCACCGGAGAGTGGGAGTTGTCCACAGGTGGTCCGGTATCGCTGCCCTGCCGGCGCCACCTACTGCCCGCGCGGACCTACTGGCGCAGGGCGCTCCTCACGCGGACCTATTGGACGAGGGCGCCCCTCATTCAGACCGCCATTGGCGCAGGGCGCCCCTCCACCAGGGCGGAGGCGTACGCTGCGTGATCGTGATCGAAACCGACTCCCAGCGAGCCGTCAGCCGGGTCCTCCCGGGCGTCCGCGAGGTGCTCGAGCATCTGGTCAGGATCCCGTCGGTGAGCGCCAACCCGGCCGCGGCCGATGAGGTACGACGCACCGCGGACGCGACCGCCCAACTCTTCCGCGACGAGGGCGCGGCGGTCGACATCCTCGAGGTCAAGGGTGGCCAGCCGGCAGTACTCGCCCGCTTCCCCGCCCCGCCGGGCCAGCCGACCGTGCTGCTGTACGCCCATCACGACGTCCAGCCGACCGGCGACCCAGCGCTGTGGACGAGCCCACCGTTCGAGCCGACCGAACGCGACGGGCGCCTCTACGGCCGGGGAGCCTCCGACGACAAGGCCGGGATCGCGATGCACCTCGCCGCCATCCGGGCGTACGACGGAAAGCCGCCGGTCGGCGTCACGGTCTTCGTGGAAGGCGAGGAGGAGATCGGCTCTCCCGCGCTGTCGGCGTTCCTCGAGACCTACCACGATCAGCTCGCGGCCGACGTCATCGTGCTCGCCGACTCGGCCAACTTCGATGTCGGCGTACCCGCCCTCACGACCACGCTGCGAGGGCTCGCGGACTGTGTGGTGGAGGTGCGGACGCTGGACCACGGCGTGCACTCGGGGCAGTAC
>JBOHED010000002.1:0-2317 GCA_050700915.1 Actinopolymorphaceae bacterium
AATGCTCCAGCAACCTCGCCCGCTTCGACGCGATGCGGTACGGCCTCCGGGTCGGTGACGACGGCACCCGCAGTGCCGAGGACGTGATGGCGTTGACCCGCGAGGCAGGTTTCGGCGCCGAGGTGAAACGCCGGATCATGATCGGCACCTATGCTCTGTCCAGCGGCTACTACGACGCCTACTACGGGCAGGCGCAGAAGGTCCGCACCCTCATCGCGCGGGACTTCGAGAAGGCCTTCGAGTCCGTCGACGTCCTCGTGTCGCCGACCACGCCGACGACGGCGTTCCGGATCGGCGAACGCGTCGACGACCCGCTGGCGATGTACAAAGCGGACCTCTGCACAATCCCGTCCAACCTTGCCGGTAACGCGTCGGCGTCGTTCCCCTGCGGCCTCTCGCCCGATGACGGCCTGCCGGTGGGCCTGCACGTGATGGCGCCGGTGCTCGCCGACGACCGGCTCTACCGGGTGGGTGCGGCCGTCGAGGCGGCGTACGCCCAACGCTGGGGACACCCGCTGCTCGACGAGGCCCCCACGCTGTAAGGGCTGAGGTGTGACAAGAGGCTGGCGTTCCTGTCGCCTACCGTGGTGACCTTGGATGAGCGGCGCCCTGCTCCAACTGACGTTCGCATGAGGGGCGCCCTGGTCCAATAGGTTCGCGTCCGGGGACCCCTCATCCAACCGCCGTTCGAGTCCGGGGACTCCTCATCCAACGGCCGTTCGTCGCAGGGGAACCTCATCCAACGGGCGTTCGCCGCAGGGTGCCCCTCATCCAACACGGCGCGGGCCAAGGCGGGGCGCTGGATAGGCTGACCTCGCAGGTCAATCCCAGCTCGATCATGAAGGACGCTGATGACAACCGCGACCATGCCGGAGCTGCTCGACTACGACGACGCGGTCGAGCGTTACGACCCGGTGCTTGGACTCGAGGTGCACGTCGAGCTGAGCACGGTGACCAAGATGTTCTGCGGCTGCCCCACGGAGTTCGGCGCGCCGCCCAACACCCAGGTCTGCCCGGTCTGCCTCGGCCTGCCCGGGGCGCTGCCGGCCGTCAACGGCAAGGCGGTCGAGTCGGCCATCCGGATCGGCCTGGCGCTCGGCTGCGACATCGTGGAGTGGTGCCGGTTCGCCCGGAAGAACTACTTCTATCCGGACATGCCGAAGAACTTCCAGACCAGCCAGTACGACGAACCGATCGCGGTCAACGGCGAGATCGAGGTCGAGGTCGAGGGGCGTACGTACCCGATCGCCATCGAACGTGCCCACATGGAGGAGGACACCGGCAAGTCCACCCACGTCGGCACGAGCGGCCGGATCCACGGCGCCGACTACTCCATCGTCGACTACAACCGCGCCGGCATCCCGTTGATCGAGATCGTCACCAAGCCGATCGAGGGCACGGGCGCGTTGGCGCCGCAGGTGGCGCGGGCGTACGTCTCGCAGTTGCGTGACCTGATGCGGGCACTGGGAGTCTCCGACGTACGCATGGAACAAGGCTCGCTGCGCTGCGACGCCAACGTCTCGCTTCGCCGGCAGGGTGAGACGCCGTACGGCCTGCGGACCGAGACGAAGAACGTCAACTCGTTGCGTTCGGTGGAGCGGGCCCTGCGGTACGAGATCTGCCGGCAGGGCGCCATCCTCGACGCGGGCGGCAAGGTCACGCAGGAGACCAGGCACTGGCACGAGGACACCGGCATCACGACGTCCGGACGTAGCAAGGAGGAGGCCGAGGACTACCGGTACTTCCCGGAGCCCGATCTCGTGCCGGTCGCCCCGTCGCGGGAGTGGGTGGAGGAGCTGCGCACCACGCTCCCGGAGCCGCCGAGCGTGCACCGCAAGCGGCTCGCCGAGGCATGGGGCTTCACCGAGATGGAGTTCCGGGACGTCATCGGCGCGGGCGCCCTGCACCTTGTAGAGGCGACCGTCGAGGCCGGCACGACCCCTACGGCGGCCCGCAAGTGGTGGCTGGGCGAACTGGCGCGCCGGGCGAAGGAGACCGAGGTCGAACTCGAAGCGCTCCCGATCACCCCGGCGCAGGTGGCCGCCATCCAGGCACTCGTTGACGCCGGCACCGTCAACGACAAGTTGGCACGCGAGGTCTTCGACGGCGTCCTGGCCGGTGAGGGTACGCCCGAGCAGGTCGTCAAGGCGCGTGGTCTCGCCGTGGTGAGCGACGACTCCGCGCTCGGCGCGGCGGTCGACCGGGCGATCGAGGCCAACCCCGACGTGGCGGACAAGATCCGCGGCGGCAAGGTGGCCGCGGCCGGCGCACTGATCGGAGCGGTGATGAAGGAGATGCGCGGCCAGGCCGACGCCGG
>JBOHED010000003.1:0-4952 GCA_050700915.1 Actinopolymorphaceae bacterium
GCCAGTCGCTGCCGGCCGCGCTGATATAACGGGACCCGGCCCAGGTTCCGGACGTCGAGTTCTCCGGCTTCACGTGGTCGCGGGCGTGCCGAACCAAGCTGTCAGGAGGTATGCGTGTCGGGGGACCTCAGGACCACGGGTCAGCGACATGTCAGCCGGAGAAGACTTCTCGCCGGCGCCGGCATCGCGGCGGCGACCGCCGCGACCGCCGCGGCGGCACAGTCCTTGTACTCGCCCAGCCCCGCGCCCAAGATTCTCACCAGGACCGGTTCGGCAGGTTCAGCGGGCGCGCCGCCGAACGTCTTGTTGATCGTCACAGATGACCAGCCCAAGCACACGGAGTGGGCGACACCGAGCGTAGTGAGCTGGCTTGCAGGTCGAGGGGTGCGGTTCAGCAATGCTCATGCCACCTCGCCGCTCTGCGCACCCTCTCGTGCGTCGATCTTCTCCGGTCGTTACGCGCACAACCACGGAGTGTTGGACAACGGGCATTCAACCAACTTGGATCAGAACACGACAGTGCAGCGGCACCTGAAACAGGCTGGCTACCGGACTGGATTGTTTGGTAAGTATGTCAACAACTGGGGTGTCGTTGATCCCCCACCACACTTCGACGAGTGGACCGTTCTGCGGCCCAGCTATGTCGATGCCCACTACAACGTCAACGGTGCCGTGCAGGTGATTCCCGGATACGCCACCACGGTGCTGAAGAATCAGCTACTTGGTTTTCTGGATCGCGCCGCGGCCGACAGCAGGCCATGGTTCGCGATGTTCACCCCAAATGCTCCGCACCGGCCCAACATCGCCGAGGTGTCGTACGCAGGATCGAAGGTTCCACCCTGGAAAGGTCGTCCCTCGGTCTTCGAGACGGACAGGCGAGGCAAGCCGCCATTCGTCCGGAAGTCGCAGTTCACCTTCGCCGACGGGGAGAAATTACGTGCGGGGCAGCTACGGACGCTGCGCTCGGTCGACGACGCGGTCCAAGAGGTCGGCGACAAGCTGGTCGAACTCGGCCAGTTCGACAACACCTTGGTGATCTACACCTCGGATCACGGCTATCTCTGGGCCGACCACGGGCTGCTGGACAAAGCCCTTCCCTACGACCCTGCACACGAAGTGCCGTTCTATCTCTCCTGGCCCGCCGCAGGCCTCGATTCAGGGACAGTTGACCATCGCATCGCTGCGAACATCGACATCGCGCCCACCATCCTGGACGCCGCGCAGATCGCCCCCACGACACCGCAGGACGGCCGGTCGCTGTTGTCGGACTTCCGCCGCGAGCACCTCCTACTCGAATCCTGGCGGTGGACCGACGATGTACGCGGCGGCCGCGAGACCTGGGCCTCCTACCTCAGCGCCACGAAACAGTATGTCGAGTACTACGACCTGCACGCCAACACCGCCGGGCACGAGGCAGGCAGCGGGCGGATCCTCTTCCGGGAGTACTACGACCTGGCCCGCGATCCGTACCAGCTGCACAACCTTCTGTACGACGCGACGCCGGCACACGAACGAGCCCTGGAAGTCGCCACTCTCGCCAAGCAACTCGCTACCGATCGCGGCACCTGACCATTCCCTCCCCTTCCCCTACTGGCGCCGGTATCCCCGTCGTCGAGCCCGGCAATCACGGCGGCCATCGGCTTCGTCTGCTTACGGAGTTTCGCGGGCACGACGGACAGCCGGGCGTCCAACGGTGGTCTGCATCGGGCTCGTGAGAACTCGACGACTACATCGCCGCGATTTGGGGATGGCAGTAACCATGGACTCGGAATCGGAAATGAGGACAGCGGACCCAGCACTGCAGGTGATCCTTGCAGTGGACGCGGCGATGCACGGTGAGCCAGAAGACCTGGTGCTTACGGCGTTGTTGGAACAGTTCCGAGCGAGGGGCTTCGATCCGGACCCCTTGCGACTGCGCACCTTCGCCGAGGCGATCAGCGATGCCGGGCTCGAAAGGTAGGACCTGGCAAGCGCGGCGATGGCCTCGTTCAAGGTCAGGGCGCGCATTCGCGGTGCCGCACGCCGTAAATGGAGGTGAGGATCGGGCGTCGCCGGGCGTAGCGTCTACGACCATGAGCGATGAGGTGAACGTGAACGGTCCTTCGAGGGTCGGGGAGGGCGACGCAACCGCCGATGGCTGGTTCCCCGAGAGCGTCGCCGCGGGCTACGACGGTGAGGGTGGCGCGAACGCCCCCGAGGTGGTGACGCCGGCGGTCGACGTCCTCGAGGACCTCGCCGACGGCGGCCCTGTGCTCGAGCTCGCCGTCGGGACCGGGCGGATCGCCGCTCCACTGGCTGCACGTGGTGTCCGGGTGAGCGGCATCGAGCTGAGCCGGGCCATGGCGGCGCGGATCGCGAGCAAGCCGGGCGGTGGCGCGGTCGACGTCACGATCGGCGACATGACGTCGACCAGGGCAGGCGGTGAGTTCTCACTGGTCTACCTGGTGTTCAACACGATCAGCAACGTGACCACCCAGGACGGGCAGGTAGCCGTCTTCTGCAACGCGGCCGCGCACCTGCAGCCGGGCGGCCTGTTCCTCATCGAGGTGGGCCTGCCGGACCTGCGCCGCCTCCCGCCCGGGCAGGACACCGTCCCGTTCACGGTGGCACCCGACGGCGAAGGTGGCGGCTACGTGGGGTTCGACCAGTACGATGTCGTGACGCAGGAGTTCACGTCGAACCACGTGACCGTCTCGGCGGACGGCACGGGGCAGTTCCGCCGCATCCCCTTCCGGTATGCCTGGCCGGCAGAGATGGACCTCATGGCGCGAATCGCCGGGATGAATCTGAAGTACCGCTGGGCGGACTGGGACCGCTCGGAGCTCACGGCCGGAAGCACCACGCACGTGTCGGTCTGGGAGAAGGCCTGAGCAGTCTGATGCTCTTGTGGCGGCAAGCGGACGCATGGCCGAACCCATGAATGCGGGCGCGAGGACTGTATCCATGCGGCCAGCCAGAGCGGAGGAAGCCGACCTGCTGACGGACCTCGCCTTTCGCTCCAAGGCGTACTGGGGATATGACGAGGCGTTCATGGCCGCCTGCCGGGATGAGCTCGCGATGCGTGCGTCAGAGGTGGTCGCCCATCGGACCACCGTCGCCGTACGGGAGGGCAACATTGTGGGGTTCGCGACTCTCACAGGTGAGCCACCCGTCGGCGAGCTCGGCATGCTCTTCGTCGAGCCCGACGCAATCGGGCAAGGCGTGGGCCGCCGGCTGTACCACCACGTGACCGCCGCCGCCCGGGAACTCGGATTCACCCGTGTCACTCTCGATGCTGACCCGTACGCCGAACCGTTCTATCTGGCCATGGGCGCCATCCGGATCGGCCTCACCCCGTCGGGTTCAATCTCCGGGCGGGAACTACCGCTGCTGGAAGTTTCCTTGGCCTGACCCGACCGGCGCACTCCACCGGGCCGGCAGTCGTCGTCTCATCGAGGGTTGGTCCGTCACGGCACCCATCCTTTGACTAGCTGCGGATCCGCTCCGTACGAAGCATCTCGACGAACGATCCGGCGGGCGGCTCGAGACCGTGGCGGTGGAGGTCGAGGGCGCACCGCGCGTTGTAGCAACGCACCCAGGTGGCGGCGGCCTCGGCGGTGCGTCGCTCCGCTGGGGAGAAGGAATGGCAGCGCTCATAGGCGTCGAGGAACGCCGTGACCTCCGCCGCAGTCGGCGCGTCCGGGGGTACCGGCGAGCCCTGCGTGAACGCGCCAGCGCTGAGGCCCACGACTGCGGGCTCCGGTGCGTAGACGAGGCTGTCCCAGTCATAGCCGGCGACGAACGCACCATTGACCACGCAGACGTTCTGCCATACCCAGTCGGTGTGTCCGATCACGCGGGGCGTGTGGTCGGCGGCACGCAGGACTTCAGCGGCGGCGTCGGCGGTCTCGTCCACCCATTCGAAGCCGGGCACGGTGGTGGAGAAGTCGAACGCCGGGTGGTGGGGCACCGGCCACGCACCAGCACTCCAGTCCGCCCACGCCGGACGTCCCGGCACGAGGTCGGCGCCGTCCATGGCCCGCAGGGAATCGATCTGTGCAGCCAGCGCCGCCACCATCGCCGCGCCTGCTCCGAGGTCGTGCGGGCTGCCCGTCGAGGTGCGGGTGAGTCGTTCCTCGACAACCGCAGGCACACCACCGGTCGACGACGGCCCATCGAGGACCCGGGCACAGCCAAAGCCGGACGCCGCGAGGGCGTTCTGCGCCCGTACGACGACGTACAGCCGCTGGACGTCCGCGCCGGGTCGCTGTGCCTTGAGTACGACCTCGCGCCCGTCGCTGAGCCGCAGCCCGAACACCGCACCGTTGTCGCCACCGGTGAACAGAACTGCGTGTACATCCAGTCCGAGGTGCTCCCGAACGTGGCGGGCTAGCCAGGCGCCCACCTGCTCGGCGGTCGTCACACCGAGGATGTCCCGCTCCGCACCGCTGACCTCGCCCACGAAGCCACGCTACCGATCGGCCGTTTGGGTGAGCGGTGGTTGTACGCAGAACAGCAGCGATGCGGCGCAGCGGAGCGGCCTCGTCCATCACCTCCTTGTAGACACTCGCGCGGCCCGATCCGGTTCTCGCCGTCCGGTGGTCGTTCGTCCGGGCCTTGGCGCGCCGGTCCCGGAGGGGTACCGGAGGGTGACTGCCGCGGGAGATAGTTGTAGCGTTTTGCCGTGGCGTCTGCATTCCCCGTCGTGGAGCGCCTCAAGGCGTGCGTACCGCTGGGCGCGCGGGTCCTAGGTGTTACCGCAGTGTACTACGTCGGCGCGAAGATCAGCATCTTTTCCATGCCTCCAGGGCTACCTGTCACGACCATCTGGATATCGGCGGGTATCGCCCTGTTTTGCCTCCTGGCTATTGACTTCAAGGTCTGGCCGGGTATCGCCATTGGATCGTTCCTGTCCAACATCGCTGTCGTTCCGCCGCCCGAGGCGCTGCTCGTTGTCCTAGGCAATACGCTTG
>JBOHED010000004.1:0-3134 GCA_050700915.1 Actinopolymorphaceae bacterium
CATGGGGCACGCACCTGGCAATGGAGCTCCGAGGGGTGCACGGGCCGCTCAGCTGCCAACTCATCGCGGTCTCCCGCGACGGGCAGCGGCAGGTGGCGATGAGTTGGAAGGTGCCTCAGGCCGGGTACGGCGTCCCTGGTGCGCCCGAACCGCTCGTGCTCCACGGAGCGACCAGCATCCCGCGCGAGGACGTCGACCGCGTGGAGGTACGCACGGCAGACGGGAAGACGATCCTCAAAGTCGCCCTCTAGCGTCCGGCCCACCGCGGCGGCTATCCCGGGAACACGATCGTGATCATGTTGGTGATTGACGGAGGTCTCCTCGGCGTATGACCGAGCTCCGCGCACGAGGCGAGGCGCCGACCCGCATGATCCGGGGCGCCCTTTCATGATCATGGTCGAGAATGGCGGATCGGGTCGACTGCGAGGGCCGCGCCAATGACTCCCGCGTGGATTCCGAGTCCGGCCGGCACGATCGGCAGCGTCCGGGTCTCTGGCGCCCAGATCATCTGCCGGGCCCGGTCGACCGCACCAGCCAGATAGCGACCACCCGCCAGGCCGAGTCCGCCGCCCACGACGACCGCCGCCGGATCGAGCGAGTTCACCAACCACGCGATCGCGTCACCGAGCGCGTCACCTGCGTCGCGGACGACCGCCACCGCCGCCGGGTCGCCTGCCGCCGCGGCTTCGAGCACGTCGCGCGCATCGTCGCCGACCCGGCCGCCAGCCGCCCGGAAGCGCTCGACAAGTGCGGGTCCCGCGGCCACGGTCTCCAGCAACGGCGGCTGACCGGCTCGGCCCGCCCGCGCGGCACCGGCACCCGCATCGGCATCGGCGTCGGCATCGGCATCGGCATCGGCATCGGCATCTGCATCAGCATCAGCATCAGCGTCAGCACCAGGGTCGGGAACCACCGGGATGGCGCCGGGCGCCATCAGAAGGAGGGCATTGCCGCGTACTCCCGGGTAGGGCACGCCGTCCTGAACGAGGCTGAACGAGATACCGGTACCTATCGTGACGTAGACGAAGACTCTGTGGTCGCGGCCGGCGCCGAAGCGTGCCTCGGCGAGAGCGGCAGCGCGTACGTCGGACTCGATGCGTACGGGCAACTCCTCCCACGCCTCGCCCTCGGCGGCGGGTTTCCGCCCAGCGGGGTCGCCCTCGGCGCCGAGTTTCCGCCCAGCGAGGTAGCCCGTGGTGGGTTTCTGCCCCGTCTGGCCGCGAAAAGCGGTCGGAAGTCGACCACGGGCGTCGCGGTCGGTGGCCATGCATTCGAGCTCCGCTCCGATCGCCGCTGCGAGCTCGTCCCTGCGCCACGCCAGAAGGTGGTCCGAGGTGATGTCGCCGGCCGGACTGACAAGTTCGGGTACGCCGACGCCGACGCCACCAAGCTCGGACCCCTCGCCGGCCACCGCGTCGGCGAGCCGGCGGACCAAGGCCGCTGTGGTGTGCAAGACGGCCGCGCTGCCCCGACGCAGGTCGGTCGGCACCGCGACGTGGTGGCGTACCGTCCCGGTGCGGGGGTCGACCACACCGCCGGCGATCTTCGTACCGCCGACGTCGACGCCCACCAACAGGCGGGGCGGTACGCCGGACGATGCGGGAGAACTGCCCTCGCTCACTCCGACGACTCCGACGACTCCGACAGTCCGGCGGGATCGGCGGGATCGACGGGATCGGCGGGTTCGGCCTCCTCAGCGTCTTCGGCGTCCTCGGCGTTCCCGGAGTCCGCGGAGTCGGAGAGGTAGGCGGGCGCGACCCCGAACACGAACTCCACCGACTCGGCCGACCAGTTGTAGTACTGGTGCGGCGTACCCGCGGGCAGGAAGAAACCGTCGCCCGGACCCAGCTCACACCACGACGCGACGTCCGGACCCGCCTCCGGGAGATGCACGTTGAGCCGACCCCGCGTCACGTACAACGACTCCTGGCCGGGATGGGTCTCGATGTCCCCGCGCCGGCCGGGCAACAGCTCGACCACACCTGCGGTGAGATGTTCGGTGGAGGCCAACAGGCCGACCAGCACCTGCTGGTCGTGACCCTCCAGTCGCAGCCGGCGGTCGGCGACGCCGATCCTGGTGATGGTGTCGGCGGCCAGGATCTTCTCCCGCTCGGCCGGCCAGGCGCCGAGCCAGTGGTCCTGGGTGTAGGTCGACTGCTCGAGGTACGGCCGCGTGCGCGCGTAGCTGCCCGAGGTCCCCTGCGACGGCGGCGGGCTGAAGAACTCCAGCACCCTGAGCTCCTCGTCGCTGTGGTTGATCACGTGATGCCAGGTGTCGCGCCGGAAGAACGCCGCCTCGCCTGGCGCCACGCGGTGCACCTCACCGGTCTCGGGGTTCGCGATCAGCATGACGCCGCTTAGGACGTACAACACCTCGTCGGCCGCGAAGACCGTACGAAAGGAGTCGGAGTGCCGGAAGCGCCCGCGCGGCGGCAGGCCGAACACCAGTTGGTGGATGTCGGTGCTGGACACGTAGATCCAGTCCGACACCCGGCCGGCGCCGTCGTCGCCCCACAGGTGCCGGGTGACCGAGCGATACGGGATATGGGTGGGCTCGGTGAACGACGGGCGCGGAGAAGGCGCGTAGGCCACGGCTCATTCCTCCGGATCTGTCCTGGACTCACGGATGTGGACGGGCATCGGACCGGCCAGCTCGGCCTCGGGATTGGGTTCGGCGTTGGACTCGAGGTTGGCTTCGGCGTTGGACTCGAGGTTGGACTCGAGGTTGGGTTCGGCATTGGACTCGGGATTGGCCCCGGCAGTGGACTCGGTGAGGACGACGCGCAGGGGGTTGGCCCCGTCCGCCCTACCGGATCCGCCGCCACTCCCCCGACCGGACGGCGGTCGGCGGCTGGACGCGGCGAACTCGAACCGGTCCGCCCGGTACGTCGCCTCGAAATACTCCACCGGCAGGCCGGCATGGTCCTCACTCACCCCCCACAACGCCATGACGCAGGCGCCCTCGGCCAGGTCGAGGTTGGCGCGTTCGAAGGCGCTGGCCGTGCGCGCGGCGAAGTGCTGGCGGGCACCGGCCAGCCGGAGTCCGAAGTCCGCCTCGAGGGTGGCATAGAGCGAACGGCCGGTCAGGTCGGTGTGCTCGAGTCCGCGGCAGAGTGCCTCGGGCAGGTAACTCG
>JBOHED010000005.1:0-8745 GCA_050700915.1 Actinopolymorphaceae bacterium
GCGCACCACTCCGTGGCGGGCGTTGCTTGCCGCTGCGCTCGACCAGAAGCACGGCACGATCACCGGCGCCACCGTCGAGGCCGAGCGCGCCAACGCCAGCGCCGACCTGCTCTCCGCCTGGCTCGCGTTGCGGCTGCGGATCCGCACGGAGGTGACCACAAGTGAGGGGCCCGGGATCACCGCCGTCCGCCTCCACACGGACGAGGGCGACATCGCCATCACGCGAGGGGACGGGCTCCTGGCGAGATACTCCATCCCCGACCAACCCGAACGCCACGTCGCGCTGAAGCGTCGGGAGACCTCCGAACTGCTGGCGGAGGAGTTGCGCCGGCTCGACCCGGACGACGTCTACGCGCTCACTGTCGACAAGCTCCTCCGGATGCGGGCCGAGGACGTCCGTCCCGGTCGGGCGCGGCGCGAGGCGGACGTCCAGGGATCGCGATGACCACCGCCGATGTCGTCGTCCACGCCACCAAGGAGCTCCTCGCCGAAGCGATCGCGGCCCGGTTGGTCACCTCGCTGGTCGATGCCCAGGCGCGCCGAAGCACCGCGTCGGTCGTCCTGACCGGCGGCGGGATGGGGACTGGCACCCTCGCCGCCCTAGCCAACTCGCCGGCCCGCGACGCCATCGACTGGCGCCGGCTCGACGTCTGGTGGGGCGACGAGCGGTTCCTGCCTTCCGGCGACCCCGAACGCAACGAGACCGGTGCCCGTGCCGTCCTTCTCGACCACGTTCCGGTCGCTCCTGCCCGGGTCCACGCGATGCCCGCATCGGACGGACCCGACGCTGCCAACGTCGAGGCCGCCGCGGAGCGTTATGCCGGCACCCTCGCTGCTGCTGCCGGTGCCGGTGACGACGGGCGGGTTCCGGTGTTCGACGTCCTCATGCTCGGGGCGGGTCCGGACGGGCATGTGGCCTCGCTCTTTCCCGAACACCCCGCGGTCCACGAGGACCAACGCCAGGTGGTCGAGGTCCACGCAGCGCCGAAGCCCCCGCCGACCCGGATCTCACTGACCTTCCCGGCACTCAACGCCGCCCGCGAGGTGTGGTTCCTGCTCGCTGGGGCGGAGAAGGCGGGGGCGGTACGCCTGGCCCTGTCGGGTGCGGGTCCGGTGCAGATCCCGGCGGCCGGCGTACACGGTCGGGAGCGCACGCTCTGGTTGCTCGACGAAGCCGCCGCCAAGGAGCTGCCGGCCGAGTTCCATCGTCCGACAACTCCCTGACCGGCCGCCGCACAACCTCCGTGGGCGGACGGTGCTACGTGCATCCCGTGGCTACGTGCACACCGGAACCGGTGTGGCCCGGTCGACTGGTTCCTGCCACGGCTGCTCATCGGCCTTCGCAGAGCTGTCTTCCTCGTCCGTACGATCGTCGAGCGGGTGGGCGAGTTCGTCCTTCGGCATCTTCGCGAGCACGATCGCCAACACCGCGATCACACACGGGACCAGCCCGGCCGCAAGGAAGGTGGCACCCGATCCGACCGCGGCGCTCACCGGGCCCGCTATCGCCATGGACACCGGCATGAACACCAGGGAGACGAAGAAGTCGAGGCTGGAGACCCGGCCGAGCATGTGGGGCGGCACCCGGCGCTGCAGGAGCGTTCCCCAGATCACCATGGGTGCGGAGAAGCAGATCCCGACGACGAACACCGCCACCGCGATCTGCGCCACGTGAGTGGCGAAGCCGACGAAGACGAGCGGCAGGCAGCCAAGCCCCCAGAACAGGTTCATGACCGTGAGGTACCGCCGCGGCATCCGGAACGACGCCATCCCCAGCGATCCGATCGCGCCACCGATCCCGAAGGCCGCCATCACGATGGCGTGGTCGCCTGGCCCACCGCCGGCCCGATCCTTGATCACGAACGGTACGAGCACATCGATCGGACCCATGATCAGCAGGATCAGGACGGACGCGAACAGCAACGTAGCCAACAGCCAGGGCGTACGCACCATGTAGACGAAGCCGTCCTTCAGATCGGTCACAGCCGTCCGCACCTGCTGCTGGGCGCCCTGCTGGGCGCTCTGCTGGGCGTCCACCGGATGCGCGGCGCCCGCGCGCTCCCCACGCAGTGGCACCGGACGCATCGCCAGCAGGAAGGCGACGCCGGCGGCCTCGCACACGCAGACCACCGTCAGAGCCGCACCGGGCGAGGACGCGGCGATCACCGCGCTGGCCACCGCCGGCCCGGCCGCCTGCATGATCATCGGGCGGAGCATGCCCTCGACCCCGTTCGCAGCCATCAGGTCCCGGCCGGGAAGGATCGAGGGAAGCAGGGCGGAGTACGCGGGATAGGTGAACCCGCTCCCGAGCCCGATCACCAGCGCGACGACCACCAGGTGCCAGACGTGCAGCCAGCCCACGGCCGCGAGGACCGCCACGACGCCGACCGCGGCGGTGCGTACGAACGCGACGGCGCGCAGGATCCGCAGCTGCGGGATCCGGTCGGCCAGCACACCACCGAGCAGAGCCGTGGCGAGCATCCCGCCGGCGGAGGCGGCGGACACCATCGACAACGCGCCAGCGCCGCCGCCGAGTGCAATGACCTGCCAGACCAGTGCGATGAGCCATCCACCCGCACCGAAGAGCGACAACGTCACCGAGGCAGCCAGCAACCGGTACTGTCCGATCCGGAACGGCCGCAGCGGCCCGCGTAACCAGCCAGGTCCGCTCTCGATCGTCGTGTCGCTCATGGTTCTGCCCCTCCACCGCTTACTGCGCGTCGCCCTCGCCTGTTGCTGAGTCTGACCGCCAGGAACCCAGAAGTCATCGCCGGTGTCCGATCTCGACCGACTCCCCCTCCGCGCCACTGTGGCGACGGGCGCTCTGCTATTGGTAGGTGTCGGGCATATTGCACTGGAAGGACCGACTGTGACCGAACCGATCGTCCGCGTGTTCGCCGACCGCGCCAGCCTTGGGCATGCGGCGGCCTCCGACATCGCTGCCGAGATCCGCGAACGACTGGGTGTCCAGGATGCGGTACGCATGATCTTCGCGGCCGCGCCAAGCCAGCAGGAGACCCTCGCCGCGCTCACGGCCGAGGCGGGAGTCAACTGGGAACGGGTGACGGCGTTCCAGATGGACGACTACCTCGGGCTTCCCGACGACGCACCACAGCGGTTCGGCCAGTGGCTGCGGGCGGCGATCTTCGACCGGTTGCCGTTCAAGGACGTGCACCTGATGCGGACCGACGGTGACGCCGAGTCGCGGGCCGCCGAATACGCCGCGCTCCTCGACGAGGCGCCGGTCGACATCTGCTGCCTGGGCATCGGTGTCAACGGCCACATCGCGTTCAACGACCCGCCCGTGGCCGACTTCGCCGATCCGTTGGCCGTCAAGGTGGTCCAGCTCGATTCCACCTGCCGCCAGCAACAGGTGGACGACGGCTGCTTCCCGACGTTCGACGACGTACCCCCGACGGCCCTCACGCTGACGGTGCCGCGACTGCTCGACGTGGGCCGGATGTTCTGCATGGTCCCTGGGGCCGCGAAGGCGCCTGCGGTCGGTGCGGCGTTGCAGGGCCCGATCGCGGAGTCCTGCCCGGCGAGTGCCCTGCGGACTCATCACGCCTGCTCCCTCTACCTCGACCAGGACTCCGCCCATGAGCTCGCCTGAGCAGCCAGTCGGGCGGCGGCCCGCGGAGGTCGCCGGCCGCAACCCTGCCACCGGCCGATGGACGGTCGTACGCATCGACGGCGGCCACATCGCGGAAATCACCTCCGGTTCCGGCTCGCCGACCGGTGCTGAGGACGCTGACGTCTGGTTGTCTGCAGGGTTCGTCGACCTGCAGGTCAACGGGTACGGCGGATTCGACGCGAACGCAGCCGAGGACGACGCCGGACCGGAGGCGGTCGTCGGGCTCGTCCACGCGCTGTTCGCGGTCGGCGTCACGACCGTCGTTCCCACCGTCGTGACAGCGGCCGAGTCCCACATCGTCGCGTGCCTCCGCCGGATCGTGGCCGCCCGCGCGCTCGACCCGTTGGTGCGCCACGCGATCCCGTTCGTGCATGTGGAAGGGCCGCACCTGTCCGGCGAGGACGGGCCACGTGGGGTGCATCCGGCCGCGCACGTACGCCCGCCAGACGTGGCGGAGTTCACGCGCTGGCAGGCCGCCTGCGACGGGTTGGTGGGAATGGTGACGCTGTCGCCGCACTTCGCCGGGAGTCCTGCGTACATCTCCGATCTCGTCGCCCGCGGGATCCGCGTCTCCGTCGGGCACACGCACGCCGAACCCGAGCAGATCAGGGCGTCAGCGGAGGCGGGTGCGTCGTTGTCGACGCATCTCGGCAACGGCGCCCATGCGGTGCTGGCCCGGCATCCCAACTATGTATGGGCGCAGCTTGCCGAGGACCGCCTGGCCGCGGGCTTCATCGCCGACGGCCATCACCTGCCGGCGGACACGCTCACCGCGATGCTGCGGGCCAAGGGACTGTCGCGGTCGTTCCTCGTGTCGGACGCCACGACACTCGCGGGATCGCCGCCTGGTGTCTACCGCACCCCGGTCGGCGGTGAGGTCGAGCTGTCCGCCGAGGGGCGGTTGTCGCATGTGGGCACGCCCTACCTGGCCGGCGCGGCGCGCTCGATCACGGACGGCGTGGCTCACGTGGCGGAGTTGGGGCCGTTCTCGCTCGGCGAGGCGGTGGGGCTCGCCACGACGACGCCCGGCGCCATCGTCGGCGGACGCGGGACCCTCGACGTCGGTGCGCCCGCTGATCTTGTGCGCTTCCACTGGAATGCTGGCAAGGCGGGATTGACAGTGCAGGACGTCGTGGTCGCCGGAGCACCGGTGCCGACCCGAAGTTGATCAACGGTCGCCCACTCGGATGTCACGCTGGGCAGTCCGAATCAACAAACCGTTGATCACCTTTGTTCTCCCCACATCCGCTTCGTCGGAATGCGCGCAAACGTCTACGTGGGTGGCTTCAACCTGTCCTACGAGTGATGAGAGAACCAGGCGGAATTGCGTCTGGTGCACCATCGGTGAATGCGATTTGTCAGCTCAGCTCAGTTCGGGCGGGAGTTTCCCGGTGAGCCAGGCGAGTTCGTTGTCCCGAATGAATATCGAGGCACTCGCCGCACGATCCACTGGCCAGGAGTGGAAGGTCTCCAATGCCTGCATGTATGCGTCAGCGCTTGCTCGGCTGGGTTGGGTGAGGAGCTGTCGAGCGAGGTCGCTGTACCCGTCCGGTATTCGGTCCAGCGTGGCGAGCGTGGTGTCGAGATACCGCGGCCCGCGAAAGAGCGTCCGATTCAACGCGAGCAGGGCCCGCCCGCCGGCGCCCACCGTGTGTACAGCGGCGTGATGCAGCAGGAACGTGTTCTCCAACTCGATAGCCTGTGGCAGAAAGTCGGTTCCGTGCCACCGAACCTCGGACATGAACGAGACGGCTCGGCTTTCCCAGACCATCGGCGGAAGCACGGGGATCGCGGCGACCCGCCCCGCGATGTCGTAGCCACCGCGGACCCAGGCCACCCGGGCGTCTTCGAACGATGCGCGAACAGGATCGTCCCCACGCTCGGCGGCAGCATCCAGAAATGCGACGGTGGCGAGCTTGACGTCGACATAGCCGCCTGGATACGTCGCGCCGGAGCGTTCCTCGAAGATTGCACGATGAGCGGCAATGGCCGAATCGAATACGTCATCGGGGACGACCAGATAGACGTCGACGTCCGAGTCGGGTCGTTCCGTTCCACGAGCAACCGATCCCACGAGGATGACCGCGATCGCGTTCGGGTCGGCCTTCACCCTTCGGACGTATGTATCCAGCGTGTCCTCATGATGCTGCATAGAAGGTTCAAGGTATCAAGCTCAGTGATCAGCTGATGTGGGGAGCCGGTCACGGGCTGCTCTGGGCAGGTTGGCAACGACCTGCTGGTAGGAGTGGTCGATCATTTGCCGAAGCTCGCTGTCGTCGATGGAACCGTCGAGTTCGACGGTGTTCCAGTGCCGCTTGTTCTGGTGGTAGCCGGGCCGGACCGACTGGTAGCGGGCCCGCAGTTCCAGTGCCAGGTCGGGGTCGCATTTGAGGTTCACCCTGCCCGGGCTGCTGCCTTCGAGCGGGACGAGGGCGAACATGCGGTTTCCGACTTTGAAGACCGCCACGCCGTCGCCGAACGGGTAGTCCTCGACTGCCCCAGGCAGGGCGGCACAGGCCTCGAGCACGTCGTCGCGTGTCATGAGGGCTGCGGGTTGGTGTAGACGCGACGCGGAGTGATGAGCACAGCGGCTCGTCGCTCGTCGGCCATCACTCGGTCGTAGGTGTCCCAGTCGTCGTGAGTGCCACCGGCGGCTCGGAAGATGTCCCGCAACAGCAGCCTCAACGCTTGGAAGTCGAGATCGGGTTGTGGGTCGTCAGGGCCGATGATCTCGGCCTCTCCCTCGACGGTTGCCCAGCGCCAGCCCGCTCGAGCGACGATCGTGGCTCGGGGTGCGGCTCGCAGGTTGTGCAGCTTGCGGGAGCCGCCGATGGCGACGAGCCCGACAACCTGCTCCGCCCGCAGTGGGTGTTGCAGGACCCCGGCGTTGACCACCGACGACTGGACACTGCCATCGCTGCGCAACGTGTTGATCACACACAGGCCGTGGTCGAGCGGCACCAGCTCGGCAAAGGCGGCAAGATCAGTCACGATTGGCCTTTCCTGGATCGTCCTCCGCTGCGGCCGGTGGACGTTGCGAGCGCGTCGATCCACTTCTCGAGTCGTCGGGCTTGGCGGGTCATGATCTCGGGTTGCGCGAGTGCGCTGGTGAGCAGAGCGCTGCCCTGGTACGCGGCGATCAGCTCGACTGCGAGGTCGTGTGCGTCGCGTCGCCCGAGGGCGCGGAACTGCTGCTCGGCCCAGTCGAGCGGAATCGTGATCAGTGTCGCGGTGAGCGCGTCTGGCCCCTCGGTCTGTTTGGCCAGCTCTGCAGACAGCGTTCCGTAGGGGCAGCCGTACTGGGCGCCGTACTTGGCTATCGAGTCCGCGGCTCGCTCGGCCAGCACACCTACGAACGCCTTCAGCCGCGCCCTAGGGCTGCGATGTAGGCGCTCGAGCTCGGCGAGGGTCGACTGGAGCTGATCTTCGTAGGTGTGCACGACGCCGCCGATGATGTCGTCTTTGGTCTTGAAGTAGTAGTAGACGTTGCCCACCGGCACTTCGGCGGCCTGGGCGATGCCGGCCAGGGTGGTGCGCGCCACCCCCTGGCGATACACCAGTTCGCGCGCCGCGACCACCAGCCGCTCCCGCTTGCCCGGCCGGCCGACCGAGGCCTCGCCGACATGCCCCGACGCCCGTTCTGAGTTAGTCGTCACACTCACAGCATAGACACCGCCTGGGCGAAGGGGTAGGTCGGAGTTAGTTATCTAACTAACTCCAAGCCAACCGTCGGGTCGGTGGCTCGAACAAGCAAGGAGCAGACATGCCTGTCGGATATCTCGACGTGCCCACTGGTGCTGACCTGGCCACGAAGCGCGAACTGGTGAAAGAGCTGTACGGCGCCATGCACGAGGTCTACCCGTTCCCGGACGACACCCGGATCTTCCTGCGCGAGTGGCCACTGGACAGTGTGAGCCAGAACGGACTTCTCGGCTCAGGTCCAACCAGGCCCGTGTTCATCATCCACGTCCCCAAGGACGGCAACCTCGATGCCAAGCGCACAATGCTGAAGAAGATCAACGCGGCGGTCACCAAGGCCTACCAGCTTCCGAACGCAGAACGGCAAGACCTTCACGCTGCCGGTCACGGCTACTTCGCGGTTTTCCTCCACGAGCATTCACTCGACACCGTGGTGATCGACGGAGACATCCTCGCCGACAGCCAACAGCGGGTCGAAGACCAGAGGAATGCCTACGCCTGATCCCGACCCAGCCGTCAGCAGCCATCAGCCCGGTGATCCGAGAAACGACAGGTCTGGCCACCTCGGCCGGGAGAGGTGGACAGACCAGCACCCATGGGTCCGCTGGGGATCCCTACATGGGAGGTTCCCCTGATGGCCGATGACCACCTGGTCGGCTGGGTACGTCTCGGTGGTCCCGTTCTTGCGGGAGACCACCACCTGCGGCAAACCTTCGCCGAGCACGATCGTCGCCTCATCACTCCGGCCTAGGCGGACCGGACGTAGCTCTCCGCGATCCCGAACCACCCAGCGAGACCACGCACCGAGTCGACGAGACCCTCCGCACGAAGCACGCAGCGCGCGGAGCGCACGGCCCGGAGCGCACGGCCCGGCGACTCCGACCATGGTCCTAGGGCGGTTGGTCCCGTGGCCCGATGCAACCCGACAGGTTCGCTGCCAATCTCGCTGCATGGCAACGACAATCGCCCTGAGCGTGGACTGGGTGTCGGTCCCGGCCGGAACGCTGCGCAGGGGCACCCCGGCGGAGGACATCTCAGCAGTGTTCGACCGACACCGTGACCTCCAGGTGAACGTCGAGTGGTTCCGGAAGGAGGCTCCCCGAAGCGAGGTCTTCGTTCCCGCGTTCCGGATCGCCCGGACGGCGGTGACCCACGCGGCTTGGAGGCCCTTCACCGAGGCCACCGGCGGTCGCGCACTGCCTACCAGCGAGCCCGACCATCCCCTCACCGGCCTGGCCTGGGCAGAGGCCAACGCCTACTGCAGGTGGCTCAGCCAGCGACTCGGCCTAGATGACCTATTCCAAGGGGGTTAGTGGTCGTAGGCGGTCAGGGAGCGCTTGGTCGGCTGGCCGGTGCGGTCGTTGTGCCAGATGGCGGCGGTCAGGGCCAGGATGCGTTGGAGGACGCGGACG
>JBOHED010000006.1:0-4788 GCA_050700915.1 Actinopolymorphaceae bacterium
GCCGGAGTCGTCTCCCACCTCGATCGGCGCTTCGGCGAGGTGCTGGCACCCGTTCATTCGTCGTCCTCCCGGCCACGTGCGAGCATCAGTTCCTCCAGGTCCTGTTCCAGCTCGACCTGTCGGCGTATCTCGTCAGGGATCCTTCCCGCGTTGCGTGCCTCGATGAACACCCGACGTTCGGCCTCGATCATCCGGCGGCGCAACCGCCGGAACGCCTCAGCGGGCACTTCGCGGGCGGGGTCGCCGAGCCGCTCCCACACCTGGTTGGCGCGCGCCTCGGCCCATGCGTCCAGCCGCTCGACCACGTGGTCGGGAGCGTCGCCACGATGATCGGCGAGGGCGCGTTGGGCCGCACGCAGGGCGGCCTGGCGCACTTCCGCCTCCGCCAGTACGTCGGTCTGACGGTCGTCACGGCGCACCCCCAGCAGCCGGACCACGACAGGGATGGTCAGACCCTGCCCGAGGAGGGTCACCGCGATGACGACGAACGTGATCCAGATGAGCAGCTCACGCGCTGGGAAGTCGAACGGGAGGCTGAACGCCGCCGCGAGGGACACCACGCCGCGCATGCCGGCCCAGGAGACGAGCGCGACGTTCGCGGGTGGCGGCGGATCCTCCCGGCGGCGGACCCAGGGGATCAGGAACGGGGCGTACGCACCAGGAATGACCCAGACGAACCGGCCCACCAGCACGGTTCCCACCACCGCCGCCGTCACCGCCACCACGGTCGGCCAGGACTCCGACACCGCGGCCACGATGGCGCGCAGTTGCAGGCCGACGAGCAGGAAGACCAGACCCTCGAGCAGGAACTGGGTCACCCGCCAGAACGCATCCATCTGCAGCCGCGACGCGGCACCCATCAGGAGCGGACGTTTGTGTCCGACGTACAACCCGCAGACGACGACGGCCACGACTCCGGAAGCGCCGAAGTAGGCCGCCGGTACGAACGCCACGAACGGCGTGAGGATCGACACCGTGTTGTCCAGCAGCGGGTCCTCCGTACGCCGGTGGAACCACGCCGCCAGGACACCGACCACTCCGCCGAACATGAGTCCGCCCACCGCCGCCACCACGAACTCGACGACCGCGTCGCTCCAGGTCATCGCGCTCCCGAGCGTCGCGGCTCCCCCCACCGCCACCACCGCCACCCGGAGTGTCACGAGCGCGGTCGCGTCATTGATGAGGCTCTCGCCTTCGAGGATCGTCACTACCCGGCGCGGCAGGCCCAACCTGCGTGCGATGGCGGTCGCCGCCACCGCGTCTGGCGGCGCGACGATCGCGCCGAGTGCGAACCCCGCCGCCAGCGGGATCTGTGGCACCAGGGCGTGCAGCACGAGTCCGACCACGACGGTGATGAACCAGACATGACCGAACGCCAGCAGGCCGATCGGGCGCAGAAGCCTCGTGAACGCGGGAAGGGACGTACGGATGGCCGCCGCGTACAGCAGCAGCGGGAGGATCCCCTCGAGCACCAGGTCCGGTTCGAGCCGTACCGTCGGACCGAGCGGTACGAACGACAGGCCTAGTACGAACGACAGGCCGATGCCGACGACCATCAACAGGAACGGTGCGAGCAGCCCCAGCCGCCTGGCCAGGCCGGAGACCAGTCCGACAACCGCCAGCAGCAGGACGGCGGTGAGCAGCGTCTCCGTCACCTGTCGAGCCTAGCTACGTGGACAATGACCACCGCCGCCGGGCGAAGATCGTCAGTCGTACGAATAGAAGCCCTTGCCGGACTTGCGGCCGAGCTCGCCCGCCTCGACCATCCGGGTGAGCAGTTCGGGCGGGAAGAACTTCGGGTCGGCCGTCTCGTCCCAGATGTTCTCGGTGGCGTGCCGTAGGACGTCGACGCCGGTGAGGTCGGTCGTCGCGAGAGGGCCCATCGCGTGACCGAAGCCGAGCTTGCAGGCGGTGTCGATGTCCTCGGCCGTGGCGACGCCGGACTCCACCAGGCGTACGGCCTCGACGACCAGCGCGGAGATCAGCCGCGTCGTCACAAATCCGGCGACATCACGCTCCACCACGACGCAGGTCTTGCCGACCGCCTCCGCGAACGCCCGCGCCCGTGCCAGCGTCTCGTCCGACGTCCGGTGGCCACGGACCAGCTCGCACAGCGCCATCATCGGCACCGGCGAGAAGAAGTGCGTGCCCACCACGGCCTCCGGCCGCTGCGTCGCCGCCGCGATCTTGGTGATCGGGATCGCCGAGGTGTTGGACGCCAGCACGGTGCCGTCGGGGCAGATCCGGTCGAGCTCGCGGAAGACCTCCTGTTTGACATCGATGCGTTCGAACACGGCTTCGACCACGATCGACGCGCCACCCACCGCGTCGAGGTCGGTCGTGGTGGAGATCCTCCCGACCGCCGCCTCGGCGTCCTGGGCGCTCAGCCGGCCCTTCTCGACGAACTTCGCGAGCGAGGAGCGGACTCCGTCGAGCCCGCGTTTGAGAGCCTCATCGGTGACGTCGCGCATCGTGATCTGCCAGCCGGCGGCCGCCGCGACCTGCGCGATTCCCGATCCCATCAGGCCGGCGCCGACGACGGCGAGCGTGCGTGGACCTGTGTCAGTCCGGGGGACGACCCCAAGATCCCCCGACATGTGTTCCGCCATGGGGGCAGCCTATGCAAATTCCGTACAGCCGTTACGGTATGTCGTGCTTCGCGTGCGAGGTGGTTTCGCAGGCACGACCGAGGCGGCTCGGACCGCCACCGGTAGCGGTGGCCGTACGGACCGTGATCGACGGTCGTCCACCTCGTGGGTGACAGGTGTGGCATCGGACTGGGCGCGGGGGCAGACGCACTTGGAGGGATGCACATGACCGAACGAAGTGAGGTCATGAGTCAGCACAGCACCGAACGAAGTGAGGCCGCGCAGCAAGCCAGCGCCGAACGAAGTGAGGCGGTCCATCAGCACAGCGCCGAACGAAGTGAGGCGGTCCATCAGCCCAGCACCGTCGACACCCTGGTGGTGTCCGGTGGAACACCGCTCGTCGGCGAGGTCGCCGTCCGGGGCGCGAAGAACCTTGTGCCGAAGGCGATGGTGGCCGCCGTCCTCGGCGACTATCCGTCCGTCCTCTCGAATGTCCCCCAGATTCGGGACGTCGAGATCGTCCGCAACCTGCTGGAGCTGCACGGTGTCACCGTGGCCGACGGCGACACGCCGGACGCCCTCGTGCTCGACCCGTCCCGGGTGGAGCAGGCCGCGCTCCCGGACATCGAGGTGCACGCAGGGGCGAGCCGGATCCCGATCCTGCTCTGCGGGCCGTTGCTGCACCGGCTGGGTCATGCGTTCATCCCGGACCTCGGTGGGTGCAAGATCGGGGACCGGCCGATCAACTTCCACCTCGACGCACTCCGACAGTTCGGTGCGGTTGTCGAGAAGCGGCCCGAGGGCCTGCACCTCAGCGCGCCGCGCGGCCTGACGGGTACGAAGATCGACCTGGCGTACCCCAGCGTCGGTACGACCGAACAGGTTCTGCTCACGGCGGTGCGCGCGCAAGGAGTGACCGAACTCCGTAACGCCGCCGTCGAGCCCGAGATCATCGACCTCATCTGCGTTCTGCAGAAGATGGGCGCGATCATCTCGATCGACACCGACCGGATCCTTCGGATCACCGGCGTCGAACGCCTCGGTGGCTACGTCCACGAGGCCGTGCCGGATCGGATGGAGGCGGGCTCGTGGGCGTGCGCGGCGCTCGCGACCGGCGGGGAGGTCTTCGTCCGCAACGCCCGACAGGTCGACCTGATGACGTTCCTGAACGTCTACCGCCGGGTGGGCGGGGCGTTCGAGGTGACAGGCGGCGGGATCCGGTTCTGGCACCCGGGCGGCAAGCTCGACGCGCTGGCACTGGAGACCGACGTCCATCCGGGGTTCATGACCGACTGGCAGCAGCCGCTCGTCGTCGCGCTCACGCAGGCAACCGGCCTGTCGATCGTGCACGAGACGGTCTATGAGAACCGCCTCGGCTACACCGACGCGCTGGTGCGGCTGGGCGCGCACATCCAGGTCTACAGCGAGTGCCTGGGCGCGACACCCTGCCGGTTCGGGCGGCGCAACTTCTCCCACTCCGCGGTGATCTCCGGGCCGTCGTCGCTGCACGGTGCCGACCTGCGGGTGCCCGACCTGCGCGGCGGCTTTTCGTACCTCATCGCGGCGTTGGCGGCGCAGGGACGGTCGACGGTACGCGGCGTCGGCATCATCGCCCGCGGCTACGAGGACTTCCTCACCAAGCTGGAGCACCTCGGCGCCCAGGTCGAGCGCGCCGACTGACTCGTCCCGAGACGAGTCCTCAGCCGGGCGGGTCGAACCCGTCGGGCTCCCGGACGACGCGGGCCCCGAGCCTCGTCAGGACCCCGGCCATGTCGGGATAGCCCCGGTCGAGATGGTGGACACCCGACACCAACGTCGCGCCATCGGCGACCAGCCCGGCGAGCACGAGCGCGGCGCCGGCCCGGATGTCGGTCGCCTCGACCGGCGCCCCGGACAGCATCGGCTTGCCACGGATGACCGCGTGATGACCGTCGGTACGCACGTCGGCCCCCAACCGGGCCAGCTCCTGGACGAACCTGAACCGGCCGTCGAAGAGGTTCTCGGTCACCATCGAGGTCCCCTCACTGATCGCCGCGAGCGTCACCATCATCGCCTGGAGGTCGGTGGGGAATCCGGGATAGGGCAGCGTCACGGTGTCGACGGCCTGGGGGCGTCCGTCCATCCGTACCGTGAACTCGTCGGGGCCGATCTCGATCGCCGCGCCGGCGGCCGCGAGCTTGTCCAGCACGATCTCCAGATG
>JBOHED010000007.1:0-6875 GCA_050700915.1 Actinopolymorphaceae bacterium
GTCCTGCTGGCCGGCGCGGGCGTGGTCACTGCCATCCCGCTGCTGCTGTTCGCCGCCGCGGCCACCCGGGTCTCCCTGACGACGCTGGGGATCATCCAGTACATCGCGCCGACGCTGCAGTTCCTGATCGGCGTGCTGGTGTTCGCCGAGCCGATGCCGCCGGTACGCCTCGCCGGCTTCGCCATCGTCTGGCTCGCCCTTGCGATCTTCACGTGGGACGGCCTGCGACGGGGCCGCCGCGCGCAACTGGAAGCTGCAGAATCCGGTCCGCCATCGCGAGGAACAGCTCCCGTCGCCGAGCCAAACTGACCGGCGGCGCCCACAGACCGCGTTCGAGCCCGGCGATGGCCGGATCCATCCCGAACCTCGCCACCCAGTGATGCAGCCACTTCGGATGCGGGCAGTAGCGCCGTTCGGCGGCGAACCACGTCACCAGCGCGTGCCGCATCACCTTGCTCAGCAGGTCGTGGAACAGCCACCCGTCGCCGCGGCGGGCGCAGGTCGCAAGATCTCGCTCGTACGACGGCAACTCCTCGGCCAGCACCGTCCGCGACCGCTCGACCAGCGCGGGCGGGAAGTTCGACAGCTGGGACCTGACCTCCGAACCCGTACCCGCGCCGTCGGCGAGCAGCGTGCCATAGGCGAAGCCCGCGATGGCGTACAGCGGAGTCGGATACTCCACCCCCTCCCAGCCGCGGCCCGAGCGCACGTCGCCTGCCCACCCGTCGAAGACGCGGCGGGTCTTGTGCGAGACGTCCACCTCGACGCCGCCGATGTCCAGCCGGTCGAGGACGAACCCAGGCTGGTGGAAGGTCACCGGAACGCCGCGGCCGGTGTGGAGCTTCTCGACCGGACGTTCGGACGACGCGGGCGGTCCGTCGCGGTCCCAGACCAGGACGATGTCGACGTCGGAGTCGCTGGTGAACCCGGTGAACGCCGACCCCTGGCCGTAGGCGAAGGCGAGCCCGCCCAGCGCACGGTAGGCGGGCACGACCTGGCGAGCGATCCGGAGTGCGGTGTCCACCCCACGTATCCTGGCGACTGGGCTGAGTCCGCGCATCGGCAGGTCCAGGACAGGCCTTCTCGATGGGCGTGGCCCGCACCACTGGCACTGGCGAGTTGTTGGAGCCTTTCCGGCTTCTAAGCGGGAAAACCTCCAACAGGTTGGGGAAGGAAGGCCCACGCATGGCCCGGATCGCTCGCGTTGCCCCGGCGGTATCGGCGGTGAGTCGCAGTGCGACCCATTCGTTCAGCAAGGACGTCCTCGACCGCGTAGAGCTTCGGGCCGGTCATGGCGTGGTCGGCGACGCCCACGCCGGCGTCACGGTCAAGCACCGGTCGAGGGTGGCCCGCGACCCGAGCCAGCCCAACCTGCGGCAGGTGCACCTCATCCACGCCGAGCTGCATGACGAGCTGCGTGGGGCCGGGTTCACCGTGTCGGCGGGACATATGGGCGAGAACGTCACCACCCGTGGCGTCGACCTGCTCGGGTTGCCGACCGGCACGCTGCTCCACCTGGGGGAGGCGGCGGTGATCGAGGTGACCGGGCTGCGCAATCCGTGTACGCAGCTGGACGACTTCCAGCCGGGCCTGCTCGCGGCCGTCCTGGGTCGCGACGAGTCCGGCAAGGTCATCCGCAAGGCGGGCGTGATGGCCGTCGTCGTGACCGGCGGCGACGTCCGGCCGGGAGACGCCATCGGGGTCGAGCTGCCGCCCGAACCGCACCACCCGCTCGACCGGGTCTAGCGGCTGTCAGCCAAGGAGCCCCCGGGTGCTCTCTCGCTCATTGGATGAGGGCGCCCCTCATCCAACGGCTTCCCGCATGAGGGGCACCCTGATCCCATAGGTCCGCAGCAGGGCGCCCCTCATCCAACGGCTTCCCGCATGAGGGGCACCATCATCCAACGGCTCGTTGCGAGAGGGGACCCCTCATCCAGTGGCAGGGGGGTCCTGCTTCTGGTCGAGGATGCGTTCGGCCATCGACATGAACACCTCGCGACGACGTTCGAGGGTGACCGGCAGCCACAGCGAACGTTCGAGCGAGGCGATCCGGCTGTCCATCCCGAACCGCGCGATCCAGTGTTGCAGCCACTTCGGGTGCGGGCAGTAGCGGTGCTCGGCCGAGAACCACGTGACCAGTGCGTGCCGCAGCACCCTGCTCAGTAGTTCGTGGAAGAGCAACCCGTCGCCGCGGCGGGCGGATCCGGTGAGGTCACGTTCGTACGACGGAAGTTCCGCTTCGAGCACCGTCCTGGACCGTTCGATGAGCAGCGGCGGGAACGTCGTGAGGTCGCTGCGCGCGGCGGCGGCGAGCCCGTCCTCGTCGGTGAACACCCGACCGTAGGCGAATCCGGCGACCGCGTAGAGCGGCATCGTCGAATCGGAATCCTCCCAGCCCCACCCGGAGCCGATGTCCCTGATCCAGCCGGCGAACGTCTCGTGTGACTTGTGCGAGACCTCGATCTGTTCGCCGTTGACCCAGAACCGATCGAGGGAGAAGCCTGGATAGTCATGCTGCAGCGGCTTGCCGGGCCCGTTGTGCAGGTCCGCCATCGCCTGCGAGCGCGCCTTGGGCGGCTCACCGTCCCAGACCATGATCAGGTCGAGGTCCGAGTCGTTGGTGAATCCTGCGATGACCGGGCCCTGGCCGTACGCGAACGCGAGCCCGTCGAGCGTGCGGTAGGCGTTGGTGACGCGGGTCGCGATCTCGAGAGCAGAGTCCACGCCGCATATCCTGTCCGCCCGGACGCCCGGACGCGAGCCGGGGCCCGATGCTGGCCGGCAGCCGAACGCGGCGAGCCAGGCGGTCGCCTTTCTTTGCGGCCGAGCGGACGAGCCGTCGCCTTCCGGTCGAGGGCGTCGCCGGCCGGCTTCCCGCCGGTCACCAGGCGTTCAGGTCCGCGCCGTGTCGCGCTTGTCGGGGTCACCTAGCTTCGGGCACGGATCGACCGCCGGTTCACCGCGGCTCTGAGGGCGGGGCGCCGGCACCTGCCCGGAGCGTTCAGACCCGGCTCCGGGCTCACCTTCGTACCCCGTGCGGACCTGGAGTGTTCTGATCATGAAGCGGCTCCTTCCCCTCCTTCCGCGGCACGGCTCCCGCAGCCGGCTGACGTGTGAGTTCCGGTGCGGAAACGCCTGCGACCATCCGGTGCCGAACGTGAGTGACAACGCGTACTTCGGCGACGTTGTGGCGTCCGCTCTGTCCAGGCGTTCGCTGCTCAAGGGCACCGCGGCCGGCGCGCTGGTGATTGGCGCGGGCAGCGCTGCCACCCCGGGCATCGCCGCCGCGGCCGTCCCGCAGGACGCCCCCGCCCGGCGCAGCGGCAGCATCGGCACGCGCGTCAGTGACCTCGACTTCGCTCCGGTCGCACCCAACACCCGCGACGCCCTCGTCGTACCGGACGGGTACTCGCAGGCGATCGTGGCCAGCTGGGGCGACCCGGTGCTGCCGGACGCTCCAGAGTTCGACTTCGAACGGCAGACGGCGGCCGCCCAGATGACGCAGTTCGGCTACAACTGCGACTACGTGACCATCCTTCCGCTGGGCGGCGGGCGCCAGAGCAGTGAGCGAGCGCTGCTCATCACGAACCACGAATACACCGACGAGGTCCTGATGTTCCGCGGATGGACCGACGGTGCGTCGGCATCGCAGGAGCAGCTCGAGATCTCGCTCGCCGCGCACGGGCTGTCCGTCGTCGAGATCGAGCGGGTCGGGCGCACCGGCCGGTGGAAGCTCGTCACCGCAGGCAGGCGACCGTTCAACCGGCGGGTCACCGCGACGACCCCCATCGTCGTCACCGGACCCGCCGCCGGCCACGACCTGCTCAAGACCGCAGCCGACCCGACCGGACGCCGGGTGCTCGGCACGCTCAACAACTGCGCAGGTGGCACGACGCCGTGGGGGACGGTGCTGTCTGGCGAGGAGAACTACAACCAGTACTTCGAAGCGTCCGGCGCGATCGACCCGGCGTACGTCGAGACGTTCGCCCGCTACGGCCTGCCGACCGAGGTCGCCGAGGGGAAGGCGTGGGCGCGGGTCGACGAGCGCTTCGACCTGACGAAGAACCCGAACGAAGCCAACCGCTTCGGCTGGATCGTCGAGCTGGATCCGTACGACCCGGATGCGCCGCCGCGCAAGCGGACCATGCTCGGTCGTACGAAGCACGAGGGCGCCACGGTCTCGGTGACGCGGGACGGGCGGGTCACTGCGTACCTCGGTGACGACGAGCGGTTCGACTACCTCTACAAGTTCGTGTCGCGCGACCGGTACCGGACCACCAGGACCGCCGCGGCGCACCGGCACAACATGAGCCTGCTCGACCGGGGCACGCTCTACGTCGCGAAGTTCACCGGCGATGGTGCGGATGACGGGGAGTACGACGGCACCGGCGAATGGATGCCGCTCGCCAGCGACGAGGAGTCGTACGTCGAGGGGATGTCGGTCGCGGAGGTGCTCGTCCACACACGCCTCGCGGCGGACACGGTTAACCCGACCAAGATGGACCGCCCCGAGGACGTCGAACGCAACCCGGTCACCGGCTCGATCTACATGGCGTGTACGAACAACTCCAACCGCACGCCGGAGCAGGTGGACGAGGCGAACCCGCGACCGGCCAACAAGCACGGGCACGTGGTGGAGATCGACGAGAATCTTGGCGACGCGGCGGCGACGGAGTTCTCCTGGCGGCTGTTCCTCGTGTGTGGCGATCCCGCGGACCCGTCGACCTATTTCGGTGGGTACGACAAGACCAGGGTGAGTCCGATCTCGTGTCCGGACAACGTGGCGTTCGACGGTGCGGGAAACCTGTGGATCTCCACCGACGGCAACGCACTCGAGTCCAACGACGGGTTGTTCGCCACACCCGTGCGCGGGCCCGAACGCGGGCACGTCAAGCAGTTCTTGACAGTGCCGGTAGGTGCGGAGACGTGCGGGCCGCTCGTGTCCGAGGATCAGCGAACGGTGTTCGTCGCGGTCCAGCACCCAGGCGAGATCGACGACGCCACTCCTGAGGAGCCGGCGTCGACGTGGCCGTTCGGCGGCCAGCCACACCCATCCGTCGCCTGCGTCTGGAAGGACTGATCGCTTCCCGGCCCTCGGTCTTCGCACCCGCGCCTGGATGAGGGGCGCCCTCGTCCAATAGGTCCGTGTCAGGGGCACCCTCCACCAACGGGCAAGCAGGGGGCAGGTTGAGCGGCGGGGCGGGCACGGGCGAGGATGCTGTCATGGACAAGGTGGCAGGGCTGCTGCTCGCCGCGGGTGAAGGACGTCGGCTGGGACAGCCCAAGGCGCTGGTCGAGTTCGGCGGACAACTCCTCGTCGAGCGCGGACTTCGGCTTCTGACGGCGGGCGGATGCGCCCCGGTCCACGTCGTCCTTGGTGCGGCGTACGACGAGATTCTCGCAACCGCCGATCTCGCCGAAGCGACCACCGTCGTACGCAACGACGCCTGGCAGACCGGCCTCGGGTCCTCGCTACGCGCCGGCCTGGCGTCGATGCCACCGGACGTCGGCGCCGTCGTCATCACACTCGTCGACCAGCCCCTCGTTACCGCCACGGCCATCGAACGCCTTTGCGCTGCATACCGCGCAGGCTCTGTGGCGGCGGTGGCGACCTACGGCGAGCACCCTCGTCATCCGGTGCTCCTCGCCCGCACGACCTGGAACGGCGTCGCCGAGCACGCGATCGGTGACGCGGGAGCCCGGGGCTATCTCCGGAGCCGACCGGAACTCGTGACGAAGGTTCCCTGCGACGACGTGGGATCTGCCGCGGACATCGACACACCGAACGACCTCGCAACTCTGCGAGACGGCACGACTGCGGACAGCTGAGAACACGCCCGAGATCAATCCCGCCACAGGACTGACATACGGACGCTCTAAGGTGGGCAGCCCGCAGCGAAGGCATACGACACCGCCACAGGTCGACATGTCGCCTGCGACCAGCACAACGAGAGACCGGCCACCTGGTTACGGCTGAAAGGCGGCAATGCTTCGGCGACGTACAGACGAACCAGCTGAGCCCACTACCGCGCGTCTGAACCAAGACAGTCAGCGGGCTGTCGACCTGGACCGCTAGCGCGCATGTCACGACACGTCAGGCTCCGCGAGCCGCGCCACCACTGGACGCTCATCTGCCTCCTGCTGGCCTCTCTCGCGGCCGTCCTCCTCATCCACGGATATGTCGGGAAGGGCTCTGACGGTCGCGGCTACCTCGAACAGGCATGGAACAGCCGGACGACGCCGTCAGGGCGGAGCGCACCCACCAGCCCGTTGCCGCTCTCGTACACCGGTCCGATCCTGGACCTCAGCGGCCCGCGGCCGGCACGGACCGGGATGCCCGACCGCACCATCGCCCTGACGTTCGAGGACGGGCCCGATCCCCGATGGACCCCGCAGATCCTCGCGGTTCTGCGTCACCACCACGCACGTGCGACGTTCTTCGTCGTCGGATCCAAGGCCGCCGCCCATCCCGAACTCACCCGACGCATCCTTGCGGAGGGGCACGAGATCGGTAGCCACACCTACACCCACGCGGATCTCGGCGGTGTTCCCGGCTGGCGACGCGCCGTGGAGCTGACGCTCGCGCAGAGAACGCTCGCCGGGACGACCGGGATGCACACCTACCTGCTCCGGCCGCCACACACGTCGACGCCTTCGACGCTCACGGGACCGGAGTACGAAGCCGCGCGTGACGCGAGCCTGCAGGGCTACCTCATCGTGCTGACCGACCGCGACACGCGTGACGCCAAAGGTCGTACGACGAAGGACATCGTGGCGGCCGCGACACCCGCCAAGGGTCGCGGAGCGGTGGTCCGTCTTCACGACGCCGGAGGCGATCGGACCGCGGTCATTCAGGGTGTCGACCGCCTGATCAC
>JBOHED010000008.1:0-19898 GCA_050700915.1 Actinopolymorphaceae bacterium
GCCTCCAACGTCCAGTGCACGATCCAGGCCTCCTTGCGGAGCGGGTCGAGCTTGTCGACGTACGCGGGCCGCTCCAGGTGCTCGATGCCGTTCATGCCGGCCGACGCCCGGATCAGGCGTTCCTCGAAGATGATCCCGGCCTTCTCGTGGAACGTCTGCTGGAGCCGCGTGCCGAGCCCGTCCGCGGCCCAGCCGACGACCTGGGTCACGACGAGCAGACCCGCCGCGAGGCCGACGAGTCCGGTGTCGTGCCCGATCGCGCCGTCGACGAAGTACTTCAGCCACAGGGCGCCGAGGCTTCCGGTCACCCAGCCGACCGGAAGGAGCAGCAGGCCACCGGCCGCGAGAGCGGGGTGGGACCGGACGGAGACCCGGACCGTGAACCAGAGGGTACGAAGCAGACCCGGCAGGTCCGAGTCGGCGTCCCTGTCGAGGTCCCTCTCGACGTCCGGGTCGGCGTCCCTGTCGAGGTCCCGGTCAAGGTCCCTGTCGACGTCGCTGTCAACCATGGCTTGCTCCCGTCTCGAAACGCTGTGCCTGCAGGCCGAACATCCGGGCGTACGGACCGGCGGCGGCCAGCAACTCGTCGTGCGTACCGACCTCGACCACCCGCCCACCCCCCAGCACCGCGATCCGGTCCGCCCGCCGGACGCTGGACAGCCGGTGGGTGATGAGCAGGGTCGTCATGCCGGCGGTGAGGTCGAGGAAGCGGTCGAACAGCTCGGCCTCGGCACGGACGTCGAGCGCGGCGGCCGGCTCGTCGAGCACCAGCAACCTGGCCCCGCCTTCGGCCGCGCGCAGCGCCCGGGCCAGCGCGATCCGCTGCCACTGGCCGCCGGAGAGGTCGATGCCGCCGCGGTACTGCCGGGCGAGCACCGTGTCCCAGCCGGCCGGCAGTCCGGCGATGAGCGCACGCGCACCCGCCCGGTCAGCAGCACGATCGGCGGCGTCGGTGTTGTCGAGGTCGTCGACCCGACCGAGCCCGACGTTGGCGCGCGCACTGAGTTCGTACCGGACGAAGTCCTGGAAGATCACCGCGACTTGTGCGCGCCAGGAGGCGAGGTCGAGGTCGCGCAGGTCGTGCCCGTCCACCGCGATGGTGCCGGAGTCCGGGTCGTAGAGCCGGGTGAGCAGCTTGAGCAGCGTCGTCTTGCCCTCGCCGTTCGCCCCGACGATCGCCAGCGACTCGCCGGCGGGGATGTCCAGCGAGAGCCCGTCCAGCACGGGTTGGTCGCGGCCCGGATAGCGGAACGTCAGGCCGGACAGGCGGATGTGCGACCGGGGCATGCCGACAGCGGGGACGGTGCCGCGCGCCTCGATGCCTGAGCGGCCCGTCCGTTCCGGCAGGGCGAGCAGGTGGGGGAGGGCGGCCGCGCCCTGGCGTACCCACCAGGTTCCGAGTGTCGTCGGGCTGGCCAGGATGTCGAGTGCGTAGATCGCCTGGATCGCCACCGTGAGTCCGGCCGCATCGATCCGCCCCGATGCGGCGTCGTAGGCGAGAGCGCCGAGCACCGCCCCGGTGGCGACGGCGACCGTCGCGAGCGTCGCGAAAACGGCGCGCAGGTTGGCCCGGCGGGCCTGCCACACCTGCTGGCCGAACTCGGTCCGGTGATGGCGCGTCTGACCGGCCATCAGGTCGACCAGCCCGAAGAGCCGGACCTCCTTCGCCGCCGGCGGGTCGAGCGCGAGTCCCGCGAAGTAGTTCGCGCGTCTCGCCACCGTCGCGTACTCCTCCTGCCGTTCCACGGCGGCGTGTTCGTTGCCCGCCATGAACAGATGCGCGACCACCGCCGCCGCCAGCAGCAGGACCGGTGCCCACCACGCGAACCCGGCGAGCAGGACGGCCGCGCCGAGGCCGGTGACGACCTTGCGGAACGTCCCACCGAACTCCTGCATGATCCGGGTCAGCGGCGCGAGGTCGGCCCATTCGTACTCACCCGCGCGCTGGATCTCGTCGGCGGTGTCGGGGTCCTCCAGATGCGCGATCCCCGGCGGGCTGAGCGTGGCGTCGAGCAGGCGGCGACGGATCCGCTGGGCAACGACCGACCCCAGTCCGGTGGACACGGCCATCCGGATCGGCGCCAGGAGCTGCCCGACACCGAACGCCAGACCGGCCAGGATGACGGCGACTCCCAGGTCGTACGCCTGCGGCGAACCGACGCCCGCGTCGAGCGCGGCAGGCGCGCGGGCCACGGCGAGCCCGGTCGCGGCCATCATGACCGGGCCGAGGACTCCCTCGACCGTCGCGAGCGCGAGGAGCGTGGCGAACCGCGGCGGCGAGCTGCGGGCAGTGAAGCCGACGAGCAGCCGGAGGGCGGTGCCGAAGGGCGCGGTGGTTTCGTGGGACATGACTGACCTCGAAAGAGGGAGGGGTCCTGCGACTGGACGGCAGGCACCGGCGAGTGCGCCGCGAACCACTCGGGGACTCAAGCGGGCGGCGAGGGCAGACCTGGGTGCGCGGCGGGCCGACCGGACGCCAGACTTCGGCGCCGATACGAGGAGACCGTAGCCTCGACACCAGGCATGTGCACCCCGTTATTGCCCGACCCGCCGGCGCGGACCCTGCGGGCCGGCAGATCTCTGGAGGCCAGATGGAGTACGCGACGTTCGGTGGGACGGCGGCCACGGTCAGCCGGATCGGGTTCGGTGGCGCCACTCTCGGGCTGACCAACTACCTGACGACATTCGATCCGGACGATCGTGTGGACCGGGCGCGGATGTTCGAGGCCATCGAGGTCGCCCTCGACGGCGGGATCAACTACTACGACACGGCACCGGGCTACGGCAACGGCGCCAGTGAGCGGGTGCTCGGCGAGGCGCTGCGGGGCGTGTCGACCAGTGGCGGGCACCGGCTCTTCCTCGCCACGAAAGTCGGCTACGGCGCGCGTGGTGACGTCCACGGGTCGGTCGAGCAGAGCCTGACCCGACTCGGCCGCGACTCCGTCGACCTGGTGCAGTTGCACGGCGATTCGTGGACGGCCGCGCAGGTCGACGAGATTCTCGGCGACTCCGGGATGGCCGACCAACTACGGGCGCTCAAACGCGAGGGCCTGACGCGGCACATCGGCTTCACGACCGAGGACAACAACGACTCCGTCTACCGGCTGATCGCGAGCGGCGTCTTCGACACCATCCAGGTCTGCTACAACCTGCTCTTCCAGCACCCGTACGAACCAAGCCGGCCGTTCGGCGCCATGCTCGAGGCGGACCGGCAGGGGATGGGGATCGCCACGATGCGGACCACCACGTCGGGCACTTTCCAGCGCTGGGTCCAGCTGGTCAACCCGGCCAATACCTTCGACTACTCCGGTGCGCTGGTGCAGTTCGTGCTGTCCAATCCGTACGTCGACGTCGCCCTGGTCGGGATGCGCGACCCCGATGTCGTCCGCGCCAACCTCGCCCTCGGCGACGACCTCGCCGGCAGGATCGGGCTCGAGGCGTTGCACGAACGCTATGTGGCACCACGGCCGTGATCGCGGCAAGGGTAAAGGGGTGCTGGCCGGTGGTAGGAGAACTACCATGGCGCGCTCGATCTGGACCGGCTCCCTGAGCTTCGGACTCGTGAACGTACCGGTGGGTCTGTTGAGTGCCACCGAACAGAAGGACGTCGCTTTCCACCAGCGGGAGAAGGGGACGAATGCCCGCATCCGCTACAAGCGGGTCGCGGAGAACACCAACCGCGAGGTCGACTACGACGACATCGTGAAGGGGTACGAACTTTCCGGCGACACATTCGTCACCCTCACCAAGGACGAGGTGGCCGTCGCCGATCTCGGCAAGTCCAGAAACATCGAGATCACCGACTTCGTGGATATCTCCGAGGTCGATCCGATCTACTTCGAGAAGAGCTACTATCTCGCCCCCAAGGACAAGAGCGCGTACGGTGCGTACGGCCTGCTGCGTGACGCCATGGCACACACCGGTCTCGCGGGGGTCGCCGCATTCGTCATGCGGGGCAAGGAATACCTCGCCCTGATCCGCACCTGGGAACGCGTACTCGTCCTCGAAACCCTGCTTTTCGCCGACGAGGTACGTGATCCCGGCGAGTTGATCGACGACCTGCCGCGTTCGCAGAAGAAGGACTCGCGAGAAATGAAGGCGGCGGTCAATCTCATCGGACAGCTCACCACACCCTGGGAGCCGGGGCGCTACGAGGACACCTATCGCGAACGCCTGCTGAGAATCGTCCGTGACAAGGCCAAGGGCCGTGAGGTCTCGGTCGAGACCCGCGGACCCGCCAGGGAGAAGGTCGTCGACCTGATGGACGCCCTGCAACGCAGCATCGACGAAGCCAAAGGCAACCGCGGGCGAGGACGCGGCAAGACAAAGAGGACCCCGGCTTCTCCGAGGAAGACTTCTGCTCCGCCCAGGAAGGCCGCCACGTCGCGTGGACGGAAACCAGCCGACATCAAGGCACTCAGCAAGCAACAGCTCTACGATCGTGCGGCGAAGCTCGACATCTCCGGCCGGTCGAAGATGAGTCGCGCACAACTCGAACGCGCCGTCGCCAAGGCCTCATAGGCGGGCCGCGCTGGGGCACCGGCGGTCCCTCTTGCGGGCTCCGGCTTCACGGCCTCTTGCGCAGGATCAGCAGATCGATCAACGCGGTGAGCGCCACACCGGCACAGATCGCCGCCGCGACCCACTCCCCGGTGGTCGTACCGTCCGGTCGTCCGGCAGCGGTTCCGAAGGCGAATGCGCCGACGAGCCCGCCCACCAGGGCCAGGACCGCGATCACCCGCCGCAGTGTGTACGCACTCCGCGGGCGATCCTGGTCGTCGCTCATGAGGTCACGACTCACGACTCACGCTGCCACGCCGGCCGGTCGCGTTGCGGTCGTACGACGTACTTCGGTCACGTGCCGACTCGTGCCCCGCGGCGAAGTCGCCCAACCGGGTCAAGAGGTCACCCGTGAGGAGGCTCACGCACCTGGCGGGTCGACAGGATCGGGTTCCGTCGGCCCGGTGGGTTCGGCCTACCAGTGATCGGTGAGATGGCCTCGCGGTCGGAAGTACTCCATCCCCCGCGGGTCGAGTGCCGTCGGCAGGTCCGGATGGTTGCGCGAGCGGAGGGCGGTATGGACCCGGTCCAGCGTTCGCTGCGGTCGGACATAGATGTCGTCGGCGGTGACGAGGAGGACGTCCCAGCCGAGGTCGCGCAGCATCTCGCGCGCCGCCACGTCGTGGCGCCACCTGCGTTTGCTGACACGGTGAAGGTCTCCGTCGTACTCGATCGCGATGCGCTGCTCCACATAGGCAGGGTCCACCGTGGCGACCCACCGATGCTCGTCGAGCACCTCGACACCAGGTTCCGGGCACGGCAGCCCGGCGAGGACGATGAGGAGCCGGAGGCGGGTCGCCATCGGAGAGTCGACCCTGCTCCGGACCAGCTCGGCCGCCTTCCGTACCGCCGACGCTCCTCGCCCGGTTGCGTCATTCGCGGCGTCGCGGAGCTGCCCGATGCTGGCGCCGCGCCTGACGACGGCGTCGCCGAGAATCACGCCGTCCACCAGCCCCAACGACCGGCTCAGGTCGACAAAGGTCCGCGCGGCGGTGGTCGTCCGTACGCCACGAATGGTCGTGCACGCACCTGCCAGGACTGCGCGGTGCGCGCGGATCCCGCTGCCACGCGGATCCCGCTGCCACGCGGCGCGGGCGTGCCGGGCGGCACGGTGACGTGGAGGCGCCGTTCGGGCGGTACAGGCAGGCCTCGGAGCGCCGCCGCGGTGTGGTGACCGAACACCGCCGATGCCGGCAGGATCAGGGCCGCGGCCTCCAGGCGGAGCTGGAGCGTGTCCGGCAGGGCGGCGGCGGCGGCGTACACGCCGTGGTGGAGCCGTCGGAACCTTCCGAACCGGACCAGCTGCTCTGGCAGTCCCAGCCGGCGAAGATCCGCGAGACGAAACGGCCCCGTCAGCAGTTCGGCGGGCAGCTCCCGTCTCGGCATGGGTGGCAAGCATGCCGAATCGCCGAGATGTGTGGTCGGGCTTATCCACAGGCCGGAGCGGTTGGCGTCCCGTCGCTCGGCTCGAGTGTGCGAAAACTGTAGGTTTTCCGCCCGAAAACCTACGGTTTGCGCACACTCGCGCCCTACGCCCAGCGCGAAGCGACCGCTCAGGTGTCGGGAGTTGCTGGTAAGCCTGATCCGACTCACGGCCGGCCAGTTGACCTCAACCTTGGTTGAGATTCTACGGTCGTCACAGTCTCGTACGAACGCGAACCGGCCGGCGACCACGCCGATGACTTTCGGGAGCCCGGGCGGTCAGAGCAGGTACGAACGTGAGATCCGGCAGTCCCGCTGATCAAGCAGTCCCGAGGCCCGAACGCACGCAGCACCCGATAGGTGGAATCGCATGGACATGGAAGTCACCGCGTGGATGTCGCTCTACCACGCGGCGAACGCGCAGGAGGACCGTCGCCCGTTCTCCAAGGCGACACTGCGTCGGATCGCCGGCTTCGCCACGCCGCACCGCGCCCGGCTGACCTGGTTCCTGGTGCTCAGCATCGTGACGGCGGCCCTAGCGGTGGCGACCCCGGTGCTCGCGGGCCGGGTGGTCGACGCGATCGTCGATGGCGGGCCGTTCGACATCGTGCTCGGGCTGGCGACACTGATCGCCGGCATCGCGGTCGCGGAGGCCGGACTCGGCTTGGTGACGCGCTGGCTCTCCGCCCGGATCGGTGAGGGACTCATCCTCGACCTCCGCACGGCGGTCTTCGACCATGTGCAACGGATGCCGATCGCGTTCTTCACCCGCACCCGCACCGGCGCCCTGGTCAGCCGACTCAACAACGATGTCATCGGCGCCCAGCGGGCGTTCAGCGACACCCTGTCCGGGGTCGTCAGCAACCTCGTCATGCTCGTCCTCACCCTCGTGGTGATGCTCGGGCTGTCCTGGCAGATCACCCTGCTCGCTCTCGTGCTGCTGCCCGTCTTCGTCCTCCCCGCCCGGCGGATGGGCACCCGCCTCGCCCGGCTCGAACGCGAGGCGGCCAACCACAACGCCACCATGGGTACGCAGATGACGGAGCGGTTCTCCGCTCCCGGCGCGACCCTGGTGAAGCTGTTCGGCCGGCCGGCGCGGGAGTCGGCCGAGTTCGCCGTCCGGGCCAGGCGGGTGCGGGACATCGGCGTACGCACGGCGATGGTCCAGACGGTCTTCATCACCGCGTTGACCCTGGTCGCGGCGCTCGCGCTCGCCGTGGTCTACGGCGTCGGCGGGTTCTACGCCCTGCGGGGACAGCTGGATCCGGGCTCGGTGGTCGCGCTCTCGTTCCTGCTCACCCGGCTCTACGCGCCACTCACCGCACTCGCGAGCGCGCGGGTCGAGGTGATGAGTGCCCTGGTGAGCTTCGAGCGGGTCTTCGAGGTGCTCGACCTCAAACCGTTGATCGCCGAGAAGCCTGACGCGCGGAAGGTGCCCGACGGCCCGGTGTCGGTGGAGTTCGACGGCGTTCACTTCGGTTACCCGTCGGCGGACAAGGTGTCCCTCGCCTCGCTGGAGGAGGTCGCCAAGCTGGACAAGCGCGGCGGCGTCGAGGTCCTGCACGACGTCTCGTTCCGGGCCGAGCCGGGGCAGATGGTGGCGCTGGTGGGATCCTCCGGTGCCGGCAAGTCGACGATCGCGCAGCTCGTCCCGCGGCTCTACGACGTCGAGAGCGGCGCCGTGCGGCTGGCCGGGGTCGACGTCCGCGACCTCACCGCCGACTCGATCCGCGACTCGCTGGGGATGGTGACGCAGGATGGTCACCTGTTCCATGAGTCCGTACGCGCGAACCTGCTCCTCGCCCGGCCGGAGGCCACGGAGGACGACCTGTGGGACGTCCTGCGCAGGGCCCGGCTCGACGCGCTCATTACCGCCATGCCCGAGGGCCTCGACACGGTGGTCGGTGAGCGCGGGTACCGCCTGTCCGGCGGCGAACGCCAGCGGCTGACCATCGCCCGACTGCTGCTCGCCCGTCCACGGGTGGTGATCCTCGACGAGGCGACGGCCCACCTCGACTCCACCTCCGAGGCAGCCGTGCAGGCAGCCCTGGGTGAGGCGCTCGCCGGTCGGACCGCGGTGGTGATCGCGCACCGGCTGTCCACGGTCCGGGCGGCCGATCTCATCCTGGTGATCGAGGACGGTCAGGTCGTCGAACGCGGCACGCACAGCGACCTGCTCGCGGCGGGCGGACGGTACGAAGAGCTCTACCGGACGCAGTTCGACACCGGAGACACGCCCGGCTCGCCCAACGGCTCGGCACCGCACGCCGGATCGGCCGAACCCGAGACCCTGGTCGGTTAGCCGCGCCACGACCCCGGACGTGTTCGGCCACGTCGGCCAGCCGCTGCCCGGGAGTCCGTCCGTAGAATCGCGGGCCATGACCGATCTGTCGATCAGGATTCAAGGGCGGAACATGCCGTGCGACTGGTGTCGCGCGCACGAGGTCTCCCACGTCGGGGTCAGCCGGGCGAAGGAGATCGTGTCGGTCACCCCCACCTCGGCCAAGGAGGTGGCGTTCGACGTGACGGTCGAGGTCGTACGCCGGCCCGACGAGCTGGACTTCCGTGGACCGTACGTCTTCGGCCGCAAAGGAGAGCGGTTCCTCTACCTCAACTGGGGACAGGCGACCGACGAGGGGTGGACCCGCGACGGCGGCGCCGGCGGCCGGACCAAGCTACAGCTCCTGACGATCGAGGAGTCGCTGATCGAGCAGGCGCTCGAAGGTGGCCGGGTGCTCGTCGCCGAGCTGGACCTCACCAACAACCGCGGCGGTGTGGCGTACGCGACCGTCCGCGCGCCGGCATTGACCTGGTGTGTCGACTGATCCTCCGCCACAGTTACGCACCCGCCGGTCGGCCCCTGGTCTGCCCACCACGACGAGGGGCCACCACGGAGGTCTGGATCAGGTCTGCCGGCGTGCAGCCGAAGATGTCACACAGCGCGGCGAGGACCGGCAGCGATAGCCGGGTCGGTGGCTGGGTGACGAGCCGCCAGGCCGCGACCGCCGAGATCCGGATGCCGCGCGCGGCAAGGGGAGCCCGGAGCTCGGTCGCCGCGACCATGCCGTGCGCGCTCATGACCTCCCGGAGCAGCCAGCAGTAGCTGACCTGGCGCACTCGCCGGCCATGGTCACGGTCGGGGGACCGCCGCGTCGTCGTCGTGGTCATGTCAGCTGCTCGCGCTCGCGTAGGACCGCAGACCGAAGCGCCAGTACGCACGGAGCACCAGGACCGCCCCGGCGGCGAGGGCGCACCCACCCACGACGACCGGCCAGGCGATGTCGCCGTGCAGGGCCTGGACCGGGAAGGTGGTGGCGAAGGCGACCGGGAACACGAAGGTGAGGAACCCGCGCGCCAGCGGTGGGAAGAACGGGAGCGGGTACTTCCCGGCCTCCATGACCGCCTGGAAGACCAGCGGCACCGGGTCGACCGACTGGAGCCAGAACGCGGAGTACGACAGGGCAGACCACACACAGGTCAGCAGGACCAGGCCGCAGGCGAGAAGCACTCCCGCCGACAGGATCGCGCCCCCGCCGAGGAGCACCTCCGTACTACTGAGCGCGACCACCAGGACGACCGTCCCCGTACCCACGGTCCCCAGCTCCGCCAGGTCGACCCAGCGGAACGTGAGGAAGAACTGCGCGGACACCGGTCGCAGCAGGATGCCGTCGAGCTCACCTCGGGTGATGTAGGTCGTCATCCGGTGCAGGTTGGGCGCGACGAAGGTCGCCATGAGCCCGGTCGCGATCTGGTACATCCCGACGAGAGCGATGACGTCCGTACGGCTCCATCCGCGGATGTCGTCGGTGTATCCGTACATCAGCAGGATCGGCACCAGCGCGAGTCCGAGCTGCAGGAATCCGACGCCGACGGTCGTGACGAAGTGCAGCCGGTAGTGCGTGTCGCGGACGAACGCCTGGCGGACGAACACCAGCCACAGCCGCAGGCGTGACACCGGCCTCCGGGTCGCGACCGGATCCGCAGCACGTGCCCGGTCGGTCGACGGAGCGTCATTGCGGGTCATCTATTGCGTCCCCTTTCCCCATGACGAAACAACGAGAGATCAGTGCGGGCTACGCGCCGACGGCGGAGTACGCCCGCAGCCCGGCGCGCCAGACCAGGCGAGCGGCCGCGCAGGCGAGCACCACGTAGCCCAGCTGCAGGCCGAGTCCGGTGACGAGCGCGCGCGTGCCGAGGTCGCCGGCCACGATCTCGACCGGGAAGGAGACCGTGTAGCGGAACGGCTGGACCACCACGAACCCCTGCAGCCACGACGGCATCAGGGCCAACGGCACCATCGCCCCCGACAGCAGGTTGGCGACGAGCACCCTGCCGCGGTCGAGCGCGCTGATGTCGTCGAACCAGAATCCCAACGACCCGATGAGCAGATCGATGACGAACACCAGGATCGCGCCGAGGACGATGCTCAGAGTGAACAGCGCCCATCGGGAAGCCCGCGCGGGAACGTGGAGGGAATCAGCGAAGATCAGTGCCAAGCCACCGATCATCGGCAGCAGGACGACAGACTTCAACAGCTTTTCCGCGAGGTTGTTGGCCGCGAAGTCGTACCACGAAGGCGCCGGACGGATCATCCAGGCGGAGAGCCGACCGAGCCGGATGGCGTCGGAGAGAAAGCGTGCCATCCACGACGAGGTGGCCATCATCACGAAACTCACGATGACGAAGTACGTGGTGACGTACGCACGGTCGACCGGGAGCTTCGCGCCACTGGCCAGAGCGGCCCGCCAGGTGAGCAGCGAGATGACCGGTACCGCGATCGTGCCGAGCATGAAGAGGACGAATGCACCGCGGTAGGTGAGCGCCATCCCGACATGCGCGGCCGTGAACCGACGGAGAATCCGCGCATGGCGCCTCATGATCGGTCCGCGCTGTCGTGGTCGAGGTCGGCGAGACTGCCGTCGTAGGCGATCATGCCGCCGTCGACGACCAGGACCCGGGCGCACAGTGCCTCGATGTCGGCCATGTCGTGGCTCGTCAGCACGATCGTCGTGCCGCGTCGTTGGTTGACCTCCGCCAGGAAGCTCCGGACCCGCGCCTTGGACTCCACGTCGAGGCCGATCGTCGGCTCGTCGAGGAACAGGATCCTGGGTCGGTGGAGGAGCGCCGCCAGCAACTCCAGCTTCATCCGTTCGCCCAGGGAGACCTTGCGTACCTGCACGTCGAGCAACGTCTCGACCCCGAGCAGGCTGGCGAGCTCACCGACACTTTCGGCGAACTCGGTCGCCGTCAGTGCGTACATCTCCTTGTGCAGCAGGAAGGTCTCCATGGCGGGGACGTCCCACCAGAGCATCGTCTTCTGTCCCATGACGAGGGATATCTGGCGCAGGTATGCCGGTTTTCGGTCGGCGGGCCGGAAGCCGAGTACGTCGAGCTGACCCTCGCTCGGGTGGAGAAGTCCGGCGAGCATCTTGAGCAGCGTGGTCTTGCCGGCGCCGTTGCGGCCGAGCACTCCGACCGTCTCGCCGGGGCGAATGGTGAAGCTCACCCCGTCGACGGCGCGGCGGGTCTCGTATCGGCGCCGGAGCACTTGACGTAACGCGCTCACCAGGCCAGCGCGTTGCTGGTGGAAGGTGTAGGTCTTGCCGAGATCTCGGGCAGTGATGTGGGGCTGCGGACGCGAGGCGCTCTGCACCGAGGGCGGTGCCGAGGGCAGGCGGCGTCGACCGGTGGGAGCCGGCACGACAGATCCTTTCGCGGCCGGGCGGGAGCGGAGGGAAACGAGACTGCGGCGTCCATTGATGCGGTCTTTCCTCACCGCCTGGTAACCGTCCAGTGTGGTACGCAACGGGGGACGCTCGAGGCGTACCGGTTCCATCACCCGGCAGTAACAACGGTTATCAGATCGAGCACGAGTCTCTGGTCAACGCCACCCGCGTGTCAACCGGTAATCGAACATGATCACGGTCTCAAGGCCTCGATCGGGCGGAGGATCCGCGATGTCAGGCGTACGTCCGGACTCGTCATCCGCAGCGCCTCGACGAGCGCCGCTCCGGCGGCCTCGACCGCGGTGTCGTCCATCGGCGCAAGGGCGTCGATCACGAACACCGCCCGGGTCGTCGCCCCGGTGAGCCGGGTGCGGACGCACTGCCGCCAGTTCCAGCGGCGGTACGTGACGCCCGCGTCGTCGCGCCAGACCACCTCGCCGGGCTGGGGATGGTCCACGGTCGGCTCGCCCTTGTCGATCGTGTCGAAGGCCTCCTCGCCGGTGGCGCGGACGAGGCGCAACGGCCCTTCGTAGTGGTCGATGTCCTCACCTCCGACCGGCACCGCGTGGGCGATCGAGACGGCGTTGTAGGCATCGGTCAGCCGGTCGATGCGCGGAAGGCCGTCGTCGAGCCGCCGCAGCAGCGCCTCCACGCTGGACCTGGTCCGCTTCGGCTTGGCACCGAACCCCCGGAACGCCTCCCGCCACGCGACGACATGGGGCTCGTCCTCGACGCCGCCGGCACCCAGCCGGTCGCGGGCCTGTGCGGTCCCGGTGGCCAGCAACTCGTCGCTCACGTCGTCGCTCGGCCCCGGGACCAGCCCTTCCGCCACGATGAGCAGGGCACGGTAGTCCGGGCGCAGGGCGTGGACAGCCGGTTCGACGTACGCCTTCGCCAGCCAGGTCGCGGCCTCGGGAACGTCGGCGTCAGCGCGCGGGGTGGCGGGAGAGTGGGACACGGGCGTAGCGCTTCCTCTTGGGCTCGGGGGCCGGTCAGGCTTCGGCCGACAATAGCCGGCAGGTCTCGAACGTCATGCACTTGACGTCAAGCGCACTTGAACCGCAAGTCTGGCGTCGGTGGACACACGCCCGAGTGGAGGAGGCTCAGATGGACGTGCTGGATGGGCTCACGGCCGAGCGGCGAGTGGAGGTCGAGACCCGGCTGCGCACCGACGTCATCGCGTGGTTCACGACCGTCCGGCCCAGCGGTCGGCCCGACTGCGTACCCGTCTGGTACCTCTGGACCGGCGACGAGATCGTCCTCTACAGCAGGCCTCGTACGCCCAAGCTGCGCAACCTGGCCGCCAACCCGTACGTCGCCCTCGGTCTCGACGACACCAGACTCGGCTGGGACGTGATCCGGGTCGAGGGCGTGGCCCGGGTCGAGGAGTCCTACCCGAGCCTCGACACCGTTCCCGCGTACGTCGAGAAGTACGGCGGCCTGCTCGCGCCAATCGGCTACGACAGCCCTCGGGCGTTCGCCGCCGACTTCTCCGCGGCGATCGTCGTCACGCCCACGAAGCTGCACACCTGACGGGTCCGCTGGAATCTCGCAGCCGACCCCCACGCCCGATTGGACCGCAAGCGGACCGCTTTGTCCGTAAACCTCGCGCTGTAGCGACTCGGTTGCAATCGTGGACCTACGCTGCCCGGGACCGGCGTGCCCTGGCCTCGGCCGATCAGTGGAGGAGATGGACGACGATGCCCGTACGCAGATTCCGCACTGCGCTGGTCGTGCCCCTGGTCGCGGTCCTCGCGGTGGCGGCGGGCGTGGCCGGTTGTACGAAGAAGACAGAGACCACGAGCTCGGGCGACTCCGGTACGAAGGACCAGGTGAGCGTGGCGTTCGTGCCGAAGCTGCAGGGCATCCCGTACTTCGAGGCGATGAACGCCGGTGGTGAGAAGGCCGCCAAGGATCTCGGCCTGCGCTGGATCTACAAGGGCGGGACGACCGCCGACCCGGGCGCCCAGACCGACATCGTGAAGTCCCTCATCCAGCAGCAGGTCGACGTCCTCGTGGTCGCGCCGAACGACCCGGACTCGCTGGCTCCCGTCCTCGAGCAGGCGAAGGACCGCGGCATCCACGTGATGACGTCGGACACCGACGCGCCCAACTCGGTCCGCGAGGTGTTCGTCAACCAGGCCACCTCCGACGGCATCGGCACCGCCATCATCGACTCGCTGGCCAAGGCCATGGGCGAGAAGGGCAAGTTCGCGATCGTGTCCTGCGGGCAGACCGCCGCCAACCTCAACTCCTGGATCGAGGTGGAGAAGAAGGTCGCGGCGGAGAAGTACCCGGACCTCGAACTCGTCGACGTCGTCTACGCCGGTGAGGACGAACCGCGTGCCGTGTCGATGGCGAAGGACCTGATGAACGCCCACCCCGATCTCACCGGCCTGGTCGGCCAGTGCACGTCGTCGGCTCCGGGGGTCGCCAAGGCCGTACGCGAGAACGGCAGGATCGGCGAGGTCTTCACCGTCGGGCTCGGCACTCCCCAGGGCATGAAGGGCTACCTCGCCGACGGTTCGTCGTCCACCTCCGTGCTGTGGGATGTCGAGCGGCTCGGCTACCTCACCGCGTGGGCCGGGTTGAAGGTGAGCAAGGACGCGGACCTGTCCGCGACCAGTGAGGTCGCCGAGGCGGTGCCGGGCGCCGAGTGGTTCGCGGACGAGAAGATGCTGCTGCTGGGCGATCCGCTGCTGATCACCAAGGACAACGCCGCCGACTACGACTACTGAGCCAGGCAGGTCGACGGTGGATGACGAGGCGTTGCTGCGCCTGTCCGGCATCGTCAAGCGGTACGGCGGCGTCCATGCCCTGCGCGGGGTGGACTTCGACGTCCGTGGCGGCGAGGTCCACGCACTCGTCGGCGAGAACGGCGCCGGCAAGTCCACCCTGATCAAGATCGTGTCCGGTGCCGAACGCGCCGACGCGGGCACGGTGGTCGTCGACGGCCTACCCCTGGGCGGAGGCAGCACCCAGGCGGCGATCGGCGCCGGCGTGGCGACGGTCTACCAGGAACCGCATCTGTTCGGTGAGCTGACGGTTGCCGAGAACGCCTTCCTGGGCAGGGAAATCCGCCGGGGCGGCGCGGGTCCCGGCGACGAGCACTGGCCCACCCGGCGGCGCCGGATCGGCCGCGTCGACTGGGGCGCCCAACGGCATCGGGTCGCCACGCTGCTGGGCCAGCTCGGCGTCGATCCGGCGATCGCCGGGGTCCGGGTGGCGGACCTCCCGGTCGCCGAGCAGCAGTTGGTGTCGATCGCGAAGGCGTTCGCCCACGACGCCCGCGTGCTCATCCTCGACGAGCCGTCGGCGATCCTCACCGGCAGCGAGATCGACGTCCTGTTCGGCGTCGTACGCAACCTCCGGTCGGCGGGGATGGGGATCATCTACATCAGCCACCGCCTCGACGAGCTGAGCCAGATCAGCGACCGGGTGACCGTGCTGCGCGACGGGCGGGTGGTCGCCTGCCGACCGACCGGCGAACTCACGGTCCGCGCGGTCGCCGAGCTGATGGTCGGTCACGAGGTGGCGTTCGACCCCGACGACGCGGAAGACTCCGACTCCGACACCGACTCCGAAGCCGAGCAGGAAGCCGGAACGGAGCACACGGCGACGCCCGTGCCGGTGCTCCAGGTCCGGGGGCTGGCGCGCGCCGGGCGGTTCGAGGAGGTGGACCTCTCGGTGGCGGCGGGGGAGGTGGTGGCGCTCTACGGTCTGGTCGGCTCAGGTACTGGTGACATCGCCCGGGCCCTCTTCGGCGTCGACCCCGCCGACGAGGGCGAGATCGTGGTCGACGGCCGGGTCGTACGCCTGAAATCCCCCCGTGTCGCCGCCCGGATCGGCATCGCGATGCTGCCCGGGAACCGTTCCGTACAAGGGATGTTCGCCACCAAGTCGATCGCGTTCAACCTGTCCAGCGCCCACCTGCGGCACCTGTCGAGGCTGCCCGGCTGGCTCGACCGCGGACGCGAGAACCGGGTCGCCCGCGGGCTCGTCGAACGCCTCCGGATCCGCGCCCGCGGCCCGCAGACACCGGTCGGAGCCCTCTCCGGCGGGAACCAACAGAAGACCCTCATCGCCCGGCAGCTCGTCCGGACTCCCCGGGTCCTGCTGCTCGAGGAACCCACCCAGGGCGTCGACGTGGGCGCGAAGGAGGAGATCCACACGATCGTCGCGGAGTTGGCGGCCGCGGGCACGGCGACCGTCGTGGTCTCGAGCGACATCTCCGAGGTGCTGCGGCTCGCCGCGCGGATTCTCGTCGTACGACAGGGCCGGATCGTGGCGGAGTTCACCCGTGGCGCGCGGCAGGCCGACGTGCTCGCCGCGGCGGCCGGCGCCCTCGCCGAGAGCGTGGACCCATGACGACGCTGACAACACCGACCGCTCGCCTCCGCCCTGCTGCCGCGGCCCGGCCGGTCGAGGGCCAGGAGATCGCGCTCATCGCCGTCATCGCGGTGTTGTGGCTGGCGCTCGGCTTCGCCACCGACACGTTCTTCACCGGTTCGAACCTGAGGGCGATCCTGTTCAACGTCGCGCCGATCGCCCTGATCGGCATCGGGATGACGGCGGTCATCGTCACCGCCGGCATCGACGTTTCGGTCGGCAGCGCGGTCGCCGTGGTCATGGTCGTGGTCGCCAGGCTGATCCGCGACGTCGGCGTCCCGGCGCCGGCCGCGGTCGCCATCGCCGTCGCGCTCGGTGCCCTGCTCGGCCTGGTCAACGGCGGCCTGGTCGCGTTCGGCCGGATCCATCCGATCATCGTGACGTTCGCGACGCTCAACATCTTCCGGTTCGCCGCGCTGCGGATCTTCGACAACCGTCAGGTCACCGGGGTTCCCGACACCTTGGCGCCGGCCGGTGGTGGCGCGGCCGGGCGGTTCGTGGGCGTCGTTCCGTACGCCTGGCTCGTCGCTGTGCTGCTCGCCGGCGCCATGTGGTGGTACATGCGGTCGTGGCCCACCGGCCGGCACCTGTACGCGATCGGCGGTGACGCGTTGGCGGCCCGCCTCGCCGGGGTGCGGGTGCGCCGCCGACTGGTCTTTGCGTACGTCCTCACCGGCGCGCTGGTCGGCCTCGCCGGCTGCGTCCTCATCGGCAGCGGCGGCCTGGTCAGCCAGAACGCCGGAGAGGGACTCGAGCTCCAGGTGATCGCGGCCGTCGTCATCGGCGGCACCAGCATCGTCGGCGGTCGCGGCACCGTCCTCGGCACCATGCTCGGCGCCCTGCTCGTCGGCACCGTCACCAGCGCCGTGACCCTGCTCGGCTGGCGGAGTGAGCTGACGACGCTCTTCGTCGGGACCTTCATCCTGGTGGCGGTGAGTGTCGACCTGGTGCGTGCGCGACGGAGGGAGGCGCGATGACGCCCACGGCGACCGCGGCACACCGACGGCCCACCTGGCCCGGCCGGATGGTGGAGTACATCCTCACCGAGCGGGTCGTGCTCCTCGCCGTCCTGCTCGTGGTGGTCGTGGTGTGGTTCAAGATGCTGGACGCCGGTCTCTACCTGGTGGCGCCGTACGACGCCGGCTATCTCGCCTCCGCGTTGGAGTCGTTGGTGCCGCTGTGCCTCCTCGCGCTCGCCGAACTGCTCGTCATCGTGTCGGGACGCGGCGGCATCGACCTGTCGGTGGGCGCGATCGTGAGCCTGGCGGGGATGGCGTTCGGCTTCTGCGTCGGCGTCTGGGACATGCCGGTACCTGCCGCCGCGGGGGTGTGCCTCGCCTTCGGTACGCTGCTGGGCGCTGTCAACGGCTTCTTGACGGCGTACGTCGGCGTGCCGCCGTTGATCGCCACGCTTGCGACCTACTATGCGTACTCCTCGATAGCCCTTGTCAGCAACGACAACGCGCCCATCTCCAACCGGCCGGTGCAGGACCTGTCGGCACTGGCGCGGCCGGTCGAGTTGGCCGGACTCTTCGTACCCAGGCAGGTCTTCACGATCCTGCTGCCGTGCATCGTGGTCGCCTGGTTGGTCGTCAACCGCGCGACGTACGGCCGGAAGCTCTACGCCGTCGGGACGAACGACGTGGCGGCGACGTTCGCCTCCCTGTCCGTCCCCCGCGTCCGGTTCACCGCCTACGCCGGCGCCGGACTGCTCGCGGGAATCGTGGCGGTCGTCACCGTGGCGCAGTTCGCGTCGGCGCGACCCGACGCCGGTACGGTCGGCAACGGCATGGCCCTGCCGGCCATCACCATCGCGGTCCTCGGCGGCGTGGCGATCCAGGGCGGCGTCGGCACGGTCGGCGGAGTCGTCGTCGCCGCCCTGTTGGTGACCTGGCTCAATGCCGGACTGCTGCTCGCGTTCGAGGGATCCGAGGGCAGCCAGTACCAGCTCCTCGCCCTGGGGGTCGTCCTCGTCCTCTCCGCGCTGCTGAACACCTTCACCCTGCGCCGCTACGGAAGGGGAACGGCGTGAGCGCGCGTTACTGGTCGGACCCGTCGCGGGAAAGGCGTTCGATCGTCCACCGCACCTGGTCGGTCGTCGCGTCGAGGTCGTCGATCGCCTGGCGCACCCGATGCTGGACCGCCGGCTCGCTGCTCACCGTCGACGCGCCCTGCAGGCGCAGTCCCACGGCGAAGAGGCGCTGGAGTACGACGTCGTGCAGGTTGTAGGCGATCTGCTCACGGTCCTCCAGCAGATGCACCCGCTCCCGGTCGTCCTGTGCCCGGACCCGCTGCAGCGCGAGTGCCGCCAGGTCGGCGATGGTCTGCACCTCCTGGGACTCGTTCTTCGCAGCGGCCTGGTGTGGTGAGCCACGTCGCCAGCCGGCGAACAGGGCGCCAAGGATCTCGTCTCCGGCGACGAGGGGCATGATCATGCCGAGGCCCATTCCTCCGAGCGCCTTCCGCCATTCCGCCGGGGGATTGTGGCCCGGCAGGTGCGGATAGTCGTCACTGACGATCCGCTTCCCGGTGGCGATGACGCGGGCGACCAGGCCGATCCGCGGGCTCAGGGCGTCCGGAGAGACCGGCGGGATGCCCGGGCCCTGGAAGTCGACGACCCTGAGCATCGTCGAATCGCTCTGGTCGACGAGGAGGACGCCGCCGAAGTCGGCACCGGAAATCTCGCGGAGCTGGTTGATCACCAGCGCCATCGCGTCATCGCGGTCGACCTCGCCGATCAGCAGCCGCGCCATGTCCGCGGTCGCCTCGAGCCAGCGGTCGCTGCGGTCCTGCTCGACCTGGGAGCGCTTACGTTGCAGGGCGATCGCGGCCTGGTCGGCGAAGGTCTCCACCAGCGCGAGCTCGCGCCTCGCGGCCCGCTCGTGCGGAGAGCCTCGCCGCCATCCGGCGAACAGCGCGCCCTGGGTCCGGCCCGACGCGATCAGCGGGATCAACATGCCCAGGCCGACCGAGGCGAGCTGGTCGACCATCTCCGCGGGCGGGTGGTAGCCCGCCTCCTGCGTGAAGTCCTCGCTCACGAAGACCCGGCCCGACTCGAGGACGCCCGCCACCAGGCCTCCCTGATGGATCCGGTGCTGGGAGTAGCGCCGCCCGGCGTACCCCTCGAGGATGATGAGGGACGCGTCGTCGCCCCCGGTCGGGTCGGTCATGATGATCGCGCCGACGTCGGCGCCGGAGACCTTCCGCAGCAGCCAGATCACCCGGCGCAGGGTCGCCTCCTGGTCATCCGCGCCGGCCAGGTGCCGGGTCAACTCCCCGCATGCTTCGAGCCAGTGCTGGCGGCGGTCGCGGTCCTCCTTCGCGCGAACGCGTTGCAGCGACAGGGCCACCTCGTCGGCGAACGTCTCCACCAACGGAGTCACCCTGCGCGCCGCGCGTTCCTCGGGCGTTCCGCGCCGCCAGCCGACGATGAGCGCTCCCTGGATCTCACAGCGCGTACGAAGGGGCACGAACATCGCCAGGCCAAGCACGGACAGCGCGTCCCGCCACTCCGCCGGAGGGTCGTAGCTGTCGTCGCGGACGAGGTCCGGGCTGATGACCGGCTGGCCCGACTCGATCACTGCCGCAAGCCGGCTCGGGCACGAAACCCTTGTGCCGGCAGCGTGTTCGAGGCCGAGGCCGTCGATGACGTCGAAGACGACAGTGCCCTGTGGGCCGACGTGATCGGTGAGCGCGACCGCGGCGTAGGCCGCGCCGGAGACCTCCCTGATCTGGCGCGTCACCTGCGACATCACCTCGTGCGGCTCCACCTCGTCGAGAAGCCGCCGCGTCGTCTCGGCG
>JBOHED010000009.1:0-3496 GCA_050700915.1 Actinopolymorphaceae bacterium
GTTGATCGTCGACAAGGCGTCCGACGCCACCAGCGAACAGGTCTTCGAACGCACCATCGAGTGGTTCCTGCCGGTGCAGGGTTTCCGGCTCTCGGCGGGCTTCGGCCAGGCCGGTGGCATGTGGAGCGCGGACCACACCGGACAGGATTTCTCCGCGCCGATGGGCACCTCGATCCGTGCGGTCGGCGCTGGCGAGATCACCTTCGCGGGCTGGGACGGCCCTTACGGCAACAAGATCGTTGTCCGGCATGACGACGGTACGGAGACGTGGTACTGCCACATGTCCGACTACGAGTACACCAGCGGCTATGTGTCGGCCGGCACCGTCATCGGCTACGTGGGGAGCACCGGCAACTCGACCGGCCCGCACCTGCACTTCGAGGTACGCCCTGGCGGCGGCGACGCGATCGACCCGCTGCCCTGGCTGCGCCAGCACGGCCTGCCGATCTGAGGTCCGTTGCCCGCACTACCCGGCGCCGTTTCCAGCCCTCGCGTGAATCGCCTCTCGCATGCGGGGGCCCCCTGTACCGCTGGCCCTTGGATGAGGGGACCCCTGCACCACTGGCCCATTGGTTGAGGGTGCCCCTGTACCCACTGGCCCCTTGGTTGAGGGTGCCCCTGTACCACTGGCCCATTGGATGAGGGGACCCCTGCACCAACAGGTTCGTGTGAGTGGGCCCCTCATCCAGTGGGGACTTGCGTGAGGGGGCCCTTCATCCAACACCAAGATGCCGCGCTACTTCGCCGGCCAGACCGCAGGTCCGCCCCGAAGGGCTGAGCTCGCCTGCCCGGTCGGGGACGAGCGGCAGCCTCGCCCTGACGGCTGACGGCAGCCTCGCCCTGACGGCTGGCGGTTGGCGGCGGCGCCGGCCTCAGCGAGCCTGTCGAGCCCGAGTCAGAGTTTCTCCAGAGGGGCATAGCGGAGGAGGAACCGCTTCACCCCACCGGACCCGAAGTCGACCGTTGCCTCGGCGTTGTCGCCCTGCCCGGCCGTCGCGACCACCGAGCCCATGCCGAACGTGTCGTGCAGCACCCGGTCGCCGGGGACCACCGAGATGATCGGCTTCTGGCCCGGGCGGCGCGCCTGTCGCTCCGCCCGGCGCGCGGTTGCCGACTGGGAGCCCCACGACGTGTGATCGCCCTCCGTACGACGCCACTCGACGAGCTCGGCCGGAATCTCGTCGAGGAACCGCGAGCCCGGGTTGTGCTGCGGAGCGCCCCATGCGCTGCGTACGACCGCTCGGGAGACGTAGAGCCGCTGCCGGGCCCGGGTGATGCCGACGTAGGCGAGCCGGCGTTCCTCCTCCAACTCCTTCGGCTCGCTCAGCGAACGGGAGTGGGGGAATACCCCGTCCTCGAGCCCAGTGAGGAACACCACCGGAAACTCCAGCCCCTTGGCGGTGTGCAGGGTCATCAACGTGACGACACCGCCCCCTCCGCCAGCATCTTCACCGTCGCCAGCTTCACCGTCGCCAGCTTCACCATCGTCGCCTTCACCACTGTCGCCCTCACCACCCTCGGCGGGGCCATCTCCGGCGTCGCCGGCAGGCTTGTCGGGGATCTGGTCGGCGTCGGCGACGAGCGAGACCCGCTCGAGGAAGTCGGCGAGACCTGCCGGCGTGTCCTCCGACTCGGCCGCCTCGGAGAACTCCCGGGCCACTGCGACAAGCTCCGCGAGGTTCTCGACGCGGGTCTCGTCCTGAGGGTCGCCGGACACTTCGAGCTCGTGCAGGTAACCGGTCTTGGCGAGCATCTGCTCGAGGACGTCGGCGGGTGACTGGCCCTCGGCAACGGCGTCGACCAGCTCGTCGATGAGGCCGACGAATGCCCTGATCGCGTTGGCCGAACGGGTCGCAAGGTCGCCGATCTCGTCGACCTGGCGGAGCGCCTGCCAGAAGGTGATCCGGTGCCGCTGGGAGAACGCCTCGACACCCGCCTCCGCCCGGTCACCGATGCCACGCTTCGGGACGTTGAGGATCCGGCGCAGCGACACGGTGTCCTCGGGGTTGGCGAGCAGCCGGAGATAGGCCAGTGCGTCCCGCACCTCACGGCGCTCGTAGAACCGCACACCGCCGACGACCTTGTACGGCAGGCCGACCCGGATGAAGATCTCCTCGAACACCCGGCTCTGTGCGTTCGTACGATAGAAGACGGCGACGTCGGAGGGCTTCGCGGCCTTCTCGTCACCGAGCCGGTCGATCTCCTCCGCGACGAACTGCGCCTCGTCGTGCTCGTCCTCGGCGACATAGCCCACCACCGGCGCACCGGCACCGGAGTCGGACCAGAGGTTCTTGGGTTTGCGGCTGGCGTTGCGGCTGATGACGGCGTTGGCGGCGGAGAGGATCGTCTGGGTGGAACGGTAGTTCTGCTCCAGCAGGATCACCCGCGCGTCGGGGAAGTCCTCCTCGAACTGCAGGATGTTGCGGATCGTCGCCCCGCGGAACCCGTAGATGGACTGGTCGGCATCGCCGACCACCATCAGCTCGCCGTGCGGGCCGTCGTCCTCGTCGTCGGCGCTGGTCAGCTCACGGACCAGGGCGTACTGCGCGTGGTTGGTGTCCTGGTATTCGTCGACCAGCACATGCGCGAACCGCCGACGGTAGTGCTCGCGCGCCTCCGGGAACGCCTGCAGCAGGTGCACGGTCGTCATGATGAGATCGTCGAAGTCCAGGGCACTCGACTCCCGCAGCCGACGTTGGTAGAGCTCGTAGCACTCGGCGAAGGTCTTCTCCAGGTGGGTGTGCGCCCCGCTGGCGGCCTCCTCGTAGTCGATGAGCTCGTTCTTGAGGTTGGACACCCAGTTGAGGACGGCGCGCGGGTTGTACCGCTTGGGATCGAGGTCGAGGTCACGGCAGACCAGCGTCATCAGCCGACGTGAGTCGGCATCGTCGTAGATCGAGAACGACGACGACAGGCCGAACCGTTTGATCTCGCGACGCAGGATGCGTACGCACGCGGAGTGGAACGTCGAGACCCACATGTACGACGCCGCCCGCTCGCCGACCAGCGCGGCCACCCGCTCCCGCATCTCGCCGGCCGCCTTGTTGGTGAACGTGATCGCGAGGATCGCGCTGGGGCGGGCGTTACGCTCGGCCAGCAGCCAGGCGATCCGGCGGGTCAGCACCCGGGTCTTGCCCGAACCCGCACCCGCGACCACCAACAGCGGATGCTTCTCGTGGAGCACGGCGGCGCGCTGGGACGGGTTCAGTCCCTCCAGGATCGTGTCGGGATCCAGGTGCCGGCGGGGGCGCCGCTGCTCGGCGCTGTCTGCCGCGTCGTCCGATCCGGAGGTGCCCGACGCGGGGCCGCCCGACGCGGGGGTGCCCGATTCAGAGGCGCCCGACGCGGTGCCACCATGCGCGGCGTCGGACGGGGTGCCTGGTGCGGCTGCTGTGTCGGGCAAGGTCAGCTGGTCTTCTGCGGAGAGAGCACTCATCTTGACGCCCAGCCTACGATCAGGCGCCGACAGTCCACACCGGACAGGCCGGACATCTTG
>JBOHED010000010.1:0-5677 GCA_050700915.1 Actinopolymorphaceae bacterium
GGCAAGTCCGGCGGGAAGGAGCCCAGCTCCTCGTCGTCGGGCGGGTCGAGCTCCACGACCACGAGCAAGTCCGGCTCGGCGGCATAGCAGGACTCGCGGTCCTTCGTACTGCCAGATTTTGTCCACAGGTGACCGATCGGCCGCGATTGTGGACAACTCGATCAGGATCCGGCGGATTTCTCTAACCTCGCCGCATGACCACCTCTCCACCTTCGCCCGCTCCGCGGGCACAGATCGGCGTCATCGGCGGTTCGGGCTTCTACGCGTTCCTCGACGACGCGACCGAGGTCGCCGTCCCGACTCCCTACGGTGAGCCGTCCGACCCGTTGGTCATCGGCTCAGTCGGCGGCCGCTCGGTCGCGTTCCTGCCTCGGCACGGGCGCGACCACCGCCACCCGCCGCACCGGATCAACTACCGCGCCAACCTCTGGGCGCTGCGATCGGTCGGCGTCCGACAGGTTCTCGCCCCCTGCGCTGTCGGCTCCCTGCGACCCGAGCTCGGACCCGGCAGCGTCGTGGTCCCCGACCAGTTGGTCGACCGGACGTCGGGGCGGGTCCAGACCTACTACGACACGGGCGCGGTCCATGTGAGCTTCGCCGATCCGTACTGTCCCGACGGTCGCCGGGTCGTCCTCGACGTCATGAGACGGGCGGGCTGGCCGGCCACGGGCGGCGGCGTGATGGTGGTCATCGAGGGGCCGAGGTTCTCGACCCGCGCCGAGTCCCGGTCCTACGCCGCACATGGCTGGTCGCTGGTCAACATGACCGGGCACCCCGAGGCGGTGCTCGCGCGCGAGCTCGGCCTCTGCTACACAGCCGTCGCGCTGGTCACCGACCTCGACGCCGGCGTCGCGGAGGGCGAGGGTGTGAGCCAGGCGGAGGTCTTCGCGCTCTTCGCCGCGCACGTGGAGCGGCTCCGCGAGGTGCTCTACACCGTCGTGCCCGCGCTTCCGTCCGAACGTGCCTGTCCCTGCGCCGCGGCCCTCGACGGACTGCCGCTGCCCCTCACCCTCCCGGAGTGATCCGCATGCTGGCAGCTGATCGCCTCGGCCGCGACCTGCGCCGCGCGGTGTCGTGGCACCGGCGCCTGCTCGCCGCCGGGCTGGCCGCGGCGAGCATGGCCGTGGCGCTCCACCAACTCGAGCCGTCGCCCGCTCCGACCACCAGGGTGCTCGCGGCGGCCCGTGACCTGCCCGGCGGTGCCCAGCTCACGAGTGCCGACGTCCGGGAGGTCGCGCTCCCCCGGGACCTCGTACCCGCAGGCGCCCTGACACCGGACGATCCGCGCGCCGGGCGGATGCTCGCCGGACCGGTCAGGGCTGGGGCGGCGCTGACCGACGTCGACCTGGTCGGTCCCGCGCTCCTCCGCGGCCAGGGCGCTGAGCTGGTGGCCGCTCCGGTCCGCGTGGCGGACGTGGGTGCCCTGTCGCTGGTCCGGGTGGGTGACCGGGTAGACCTGCTGGCGGCGGAGACCGATGCGGAGCACGTCGACGCACCGGCTCGTTATGTCGTACGCGGAGCGAGGGTGGTCGTGCTCCCGGGCTCCGGACGCGGGCAGGGCGCTTCCGGCGGCGGTGCCCAGGATGGCTCGGACCGGGCGGACGGTGGCCTCTCCGACGACCTGCTGTCCGGACCCTCGGCGCTCAGTGGTGTCGCGGGCGGTTTCGGTGCGGACGGTGGGCTCCTGGTCGTCTCGGTCCAACCGCACGTGGCCGCCGACCTGGCGCGGGCCGCGGTGACCGCGCGGCTGTCGCTGGTGCTGCGTGGCTCCAACTGACGCCGCCTGCGCGACCGACTCGGGCGAGTTCAGGCGCCGTGGTGGGGTGGTACGTCGGCGCGGAGGCGCTCGTCGGGATCGTCTGCGCGATCGCCCCAGGACGTGGGGTCGTCCTCGCCAGCCCGATCCGGAAGGAGCGGTCCGATCCGGTGCGGACTCATCGTCGGCTGCTGCCATGCCTTGGCAAGCAGCTCGAAGCTCCGGAGCCGTTCGTCCACGCCGTACGTCATCGTCGTGACCATCAACTCGTTGGCGCCGGTCGCTCGCACCAGCTCCGCGAGTTCGGTTCGTACTCCCGCTGGGTCTCCGATCGTCGGGCGGCCGGGCGACGCGGCCAGGATCTCGCGTTCGGCGGCCGTCCACACGTGCGCGGCCGCCTCGTCCCGGCTGGGCAACGCGCGCGGATGGCCCGCGCGAAGGGAGACCTGCGCCAGGCGTGCGGGTTGGGCCAGTCGCTCCGCCTCCTCTGCGGTGTCGGCCACGAACACGGCCTGCGTCACCATCGCGTATGGCTCGTCGAGCACGGCGGACGCCCGGAAGCCGCTCCGGTAGAGGTCGAGCGCCGGCAACGTGTTCCGGGCGCTGAAGTGGTGGGCGAACGCGAACGGCAACCCCAGTGCCGCCGCCACCTGAGCGCTGTAGCCGCTCGAGCCGAGCAGCCACACGGCAGGCGACGACTGGGCCGCCGGCGTAGCCGTGAGGCGGGGAGCGCGCCCCCCGGCCTGGGCGGGAGCGCCGAGCAGTGCGAGCAGGACGCCGAGTTCGCGCGGGAAATCCTCGGCGCCCAGCCCTTCAGGTGTACGACGCAAGGCAGCCGCGGTCGCCTGGTCGGTTCCAGGGGCGCGGCCGATCCCGAGGTCGATCCGACCCGGGTGCAGCGCCTCCAGCATCGCGAACTGCTCGGCTACCACGAGAGGGGCATGGTTCGGCAGCATCACCCCGCCCGAGCCGACCCGGATACGCGAAGTGTGGGCGGCGGCGTGGGCGATCAGGATCGCTGGGCTGGTCGAGGCGATGCCAGGCATGTTGTGGTGCTCGGCGACCCAATAACGGCGAAAGCCGAGCTCCTCGGCCCGCGTGGCGAGCGCGACAGAGCCATGGAGCGCCTCGCCGGTGGTCTGGCCGGACCCGACCGGGGCGAGATCGAGGACAGACAGGGGTATGCGCGCGACGTCAGTGGCCACCTTGGTGCAAACTCAGACCTCCACGCGGTTTGTTCCCGGCTGCCTCAGTCCCGCCGCCAGCCACGGCTGCTCCCATGGCCACCAATGTCGCCAGACCGGATGCGGTCATCGCCGCCGACCGCTGTCAACCGCAGGTTGGCAGCTGCCCCATCGACAGGGTAGGACCACACCCATGACAAACATCGGCCTCACCTCCGACCTCGTGGCCACCTTGCCGGGTGGCGGACGCATGCCGCTCCTCGGCTTCGGCACCTGGCAGCTACGTGACGACGAGGCGCGTACATCCGTCAACTGGGCTCTGGAAGCTGGCTACCGGCACATCGACACGGCCACCGGCTACCGCAACGAGTCCCAGGTCGGCGCCGCCCTACGGGAGAGCGGGGTTCCCCGCGAGCAGATCTTCGTCACCACCAAGATGCCGCCGGACCACGTGGGCCGCGAGCGCCAGACGCTCGAGGAGAGCCTGGAGAAGCTTGGTACTCCGTATGTCGACCTGTGGCTCATCCACTGGCCGCCCGGTGGGAAGGCCGGCGTCGACTCCTGGCGGGTCTTCGTCCAGGCCCAGAAGGAAGGACTCGCCCGCGCGGTCGGCGTGAGCAACTACTCGGTCGGGCAGGTCGACGAGCTCATCGACGCCACCGGGCAGGCGCCGGCGGCGAACCAGATCAAGTGGAGCCCGTTCCAGTTCGACCGCGGGATGCTCGACGCGATGCGCGAACGCGGCGTGGTGCTCGAGGGCTACAGCCCGTTCCGGGCGGCACGACTCGACGATCCGGCCCTGGTCGAGATCGCCGGTACGCACGGCAAGACGCCCGCGCAGGTCATCATCCGCTGGCACGTCCAGCATGGCATCGTGGTGATCCCCAAGTCCGCCCGCCGCGAACGCATCGCGTCCAACGTCGACGTCCTCGGCTTCGAGCTGACTGCTGCCGAGATGGCCACCATCGACGGGCTGAGCCAGGGCTAGGGTGTCTGACGGCGCCCCCGGCGTCCGATCAGGGGCGGTCCGACCAGGGGACGTTTTCCCAGCACCGCCGCTCGCCACAGGCCGTGCACGAATCCCACCTAATCGGGAAATTCGCCCAGAAGGCGTAACCTCCGCCCGTAATGGCTCGTTCCACCACCACACAAGGGAAATTACGCCAGGGCCACAAGAGCGCCTTGGGGGGCGTGGCAATTTCCGCATAGTGGAGGGACGTGACAGCGTCGATGGTGATGCGTGGACCGGGGGTTACCTCGGAAAAGCTCATCCGAGCTGGAGCATGGGCAGGTCGCGCCGCGGTTGTCGGCGCGAGCGTCGCCCTGGTGTCAGCACTTGCCGCGGCTCCGGCTTCGGCCAACGCGCGCGGCGGCAGCGACATCGCCGCTGGTGAAGAGGTCAGCCGCGCCGCGGCCAACTCGTTCAGCGTCAGTGTGGGCGGTCAGGTCGCCGGCAGTGGCGGTTACCTCTCGGTTAATGACGGCGCGTTGGAGACTGTGAAGGGTGTCAAGGCGCCTGAGCTGCCGATGATCGGTGACCAGCAGGTCGCGCTCGTCGGGGCGCTCGGACAGGACGCCGCCACGACACCCAACGGTTACGCCGGCGCATGTGCGGGCGTCGTTGGTGCCGGCGGGACCAACAGGCTGGGCGCCGACCAGAGCTGCCTGGTCACCGGTGACGGCCAGGTGCAGATTTCGCTCGGGACGCTCGATGCTCTCGGGCTCTCCGCCCTCCTGGGCGGTCAGCTGCCGGGCCTGCCGGCGCTGCCGGAGCTTCCGACTGACGCGCTGACGGGTGGCCTGACTGGTGGTGGCCTGACTGGCGACCTCACCGGCGACCTGACCGGTGATCTCGCTGGCAGCCTGACCGGTGGCCTGGCCAGTGGCCTCGCTGGTGGCCTGCCGTCGACCGGCGGCCTCCTGCCGGCGGTTCCGTCGACGGGTGACCTGACCGGAAGCCTGCCGCTGACCAGCACGCTCCCTCTTCCTGGGGTGCCTGACGTCGAGTCTTCGGACCTGGCGCTTCCGGACCTCAGCCTTGGGGAGCTTTCCGCCCTCGGGGGCCTGCCGGCCCTCGGCAGCCTGCCGACCGGTGGACTGCCCGACATCCAGCTGATGGTCGTCGGCAAGTCGATCACGGCCAACTGCCTTGCAACGCCGACCGACACGTTCGGCAAGGCGAGCCCGGTGGAGGCTCAGGTCGTCGCGGTCGTGGCCGGACAGCAGATTCCGGTGGCGAGCGTTCCGCCGGAGGGCCTGAACCTGCAGCTGACCGACGTCCTGTCGAAGGTCCAGGGCCAGCTGCCAGTTGAGGTCGGCGGTGTTCTCGACCAGGTTCTCGCGGCCGTTCCGGCTGACCAGCTCGACGCGGTGCGGCTCGCCAACCTGCAGGTGGGCGAGCAGGTCGCCAAGGCTGGCGAGATCAGCGTCACTGCTCTTGGTGTCGAGACGGCCTACCCCGGCCTGGTCGACCTGGAGCTTGGCAAGGTGGACTGTGGCACCAACGTCACCGCCGACGCTGAGCCTGGCGTGAAGGCGGGTGCGGCAGCTCCGCAGGCTGGTGCGCAGGTCGCGGTCGACGGTTCCGACGTGAAGGCTGGCGCTGGAGCCAACGGAGTCGAGGGCGAGGGTGCGGTCAACGCCGACCTGGCACCTGCGTCGAACAAGACGCCGCTCGCGACGTTCGGCTGGGGCGCGGTGATCGCGCTGATGCTGGCGGGAGTCGGCCTCGCCGGCT
>JBOHED010000011.1:0-14297 GCA_050700915.1 Actinopolymorphaceae bacterium
AACAGTTCGCCGCCGCGACGGGCCTCGGCCTCTCCGGTCGCGGACAGGCCGACGTCGACCCAGCCGGTGAAGAGGTTCTTGGCGTTCCACTCGCTCTCGCCGTGGCGGAGCAGAATCAGTCGGTAGGACGCTGCACTCATGGGTGCGACTCTACCGACGGGTCGGTGGACGCCTCTTCACCGGAAGGCTTGACTGGTACGCATGACGAACTCCGCGTTTCCGGACGATCCCGAAGCGATGCTGGCGAGGGGCCGGGAGGTGCTCGCGGCGCAGCCGTTCAGCGTCCTGCTCGGCACGACTCTCGAGGCGTTCGGGCCGGGGCATGCGCGGTTGTCGCTCCCGCTCGGGCCGCGGCTGCTGCAGCAGTTCGGCCACGTCCACGGCGGTGTGGTGAGCTACCTGGCCGACAACGCCCTGACCTTCGCCGGCGGCTCGGTGCTCGGTCCGGCCGTGACGACCGCGGAATACAAGATCAACTATCTGCGGCCGGCGCGTGGGGAGCGCCTCGTCGCCGATGCGCGGGTCGTGAACGCCGGTCGCCGGCTCGCGGTCGTCGGGTGTGCGCTCCACGTCCAGGACGGGTCGGGGTCGCCGATCGAATGCGCCATCGCCCAGGGCACGATCGCGACCCTGAACGAGCGGGACGAGCGGTAGCCGGCGTTCGCATGAGGGGACCCTTCCGCCAATGCGCCTCCGCATGAGGGGACCCCTGCGCCAATAGGTTCGCTGCAGGGCGCCCCTCATCCATGGCGGGTCCGCTGTGCAGGGTGCCGCCCCTCGCACGCCGGCTTCGCGTGAGGGGACCCCTGCACCAATAGGTTCGCAGCAGGGCGCCCCTCATGTAAGGCAGGTTCGCGGCAGGGCGCCCCTCATCCGAACCGTGGGGCAGGTGGTCGGACTAGGAGACCAGCGCGACCCGCGAACGGACGAGGTCGAGATAGCTGTCGACGTCCTCGATCTGCTCGGGCTCCACCGGGCACGGCGACCTCGCGAGAGCGCGTTCCGCGATGGCCCGCGCCTCCGCGGGGGCGTAGTCGCAAAGGTCGATCCCGATCTCAGCGACCGCCTGCAGGCAGTCGTCACGGAGCCGGCCGACCTGGTCGGTCACCCAGCAGTCCTTCACCCCGCCGCCGAGATCGTGGTCGATCAGTACCGCCACAGCATGCGACGTGCGCCCGTAGCGGAATGTCAGCATCAACGTCTCCTGGCAGCCGTCGTCGGCGTAGCCGAAGGCCTGACCCGCCGTCGGCGCGCCAAGCCGTTTGACCCAGGGCCGGTCCTCCAGGCCATCGGAGACCAGTCGGTCGGCGCCGGCCGACGCGACCGGACGCACCGGCGGCGGCCCCACCACGGCGAGTACGCGCAGCATCGCCAACGCCTCGGGCCCTCCGTGCTGCTCCGCCTGCGCGATCATCTGCTCGAGCACCAGCGGCACTTCGGCGGGGTCCAGCGCAGCACTCCGCACAATGGCGACGAAGTCCATTCCGCACAGTTCCGCGTCCAGTGGCGTGGCGCCGCGGGCGAGCAGCGGCCGCCATCCGTCCAAGACCGCCGACAGGGACTGTTCGGGTGCCGGCAGCACTCCCGCCTCACCCAGCCGGTGCAGGATCTGCCCAGGGTCGGTCACCCCTTCGAGCGCCTGCATCACCTCGTCGGGAGCGCCCGCCTCGTCGAGCGCCTGCCGCAGACTTCCAAGAAGCTCCAGACCGGCCTCGTCCGCATCCGTACCAGAAGGTTCGGTGCCGGAACGGTCGGTGCCGGAGTCGTCGGGAACGGCCGCCAGCCCGGGTCCGTCCGTGCTTCGCTGCGTTCGCCGGGAATGTGCCACCGCGCCATCCTGCCACCCCGGGCAGCTGCGGTGATCAAGACCCGCAAGCATGACCCGCTAGCAACACCCGCCATCGATCAAGTCCCGCCGTCCTCGGTCAGCAGCCGGCGGAACGCCTGGAGGTTCGCCGTCGACTCGCCGCGTTCGGTCCGCCATGCCCACTCCCGCCGGATGGCGGACGCGAACCCGAGTTCCAACAGCTGGTTGAACGACGAGTCGGCGGCATCGAGCACACAGCCGAGGACCCGGTCGATCTCCTCGGGCGTCACCGCGACAAGCGGCAGCTTGCCGGCCAGGTGGATGTCGCCCAGATGGTCGACGCAGAACGCCACACCGTAGAGCCGGAGGTTGCGTTCGAGCAGGTAGCGGTAGACCCTTTCGTGGTTCTCGTCCGGCCGGCGTACGACAAAGGCGTGCACGGTGAGGGCCTGCCGGCCGATCTGGAGGATGCAGGTGGTCTGGAGCTTCCGCTCGCCGGGGAGGGTCACTACGAACGTGCCGGACTGCGGTTCCTCCCAGGCAAGCCGCAGGTCGGCGAGGACATGGCGTACGACGTCGCCAGGCGTCTCAGGCACCCGGCCACCGTAGCCGCCCACCAGCCGCGAACGACGACGCAGCGCTCAGCGACCGACGAGCGTGATCGAGTCCTCGGGGGCGGCGATCGCCGCGGTGTAGACGTCGAGGGTCCGCGCGGCGGTCACCGGCCAGCCGAACCCCCGCGCGTGCGCGAGGCCGCCGGCACCCAGCCTGGAGGTGCGTTCCGGGTCGGCGACCAGCTCACCGAGGACCCGTGCCCATTCGCCGGGATCGTGCCCGTCGACCAGCACGCCCGACTCCCCGTCGCACACGGCCGTCAGGAGCCCGCCGGTGGCCGCCGCAACGACCGGCGTACCGCAGGCCTGTGCCTCCAGGGCGACCAGCCCGAACGACTCGTTGTACGAAGGAACCGCCACCACCGTCGCGGCTTGGTACCACCGCGCCAGCTCGCCCTGGCGTACCGGCGGGACGAACCGTACGACGTCGTCGATGCCCAACTCGCGGGCCAACCGGATCAGCGCGTCCGGCCTGGCCGTCCCCGACCCGCTCGGCCCGCCGACGACCGCGACGACCAGGCGGTCACGGAGCGCGGGTTGGGCCTCGAGCAGCCGCGCGGCCGCGCGGACCAGCACGTCCGGGGCCTTCAACGGCTGGATCCGTCCGACGAACGCCAGCACCACGGCGTCGTCGGGCAGTCCGAGCTCCCGCCGTGCGACGGACTGGTCACCGGGACGGAACACCTCGAGATCCACGCCCGGGTTGACCGTCACGACCGCGCGCGGATCCGCGTCGTACTGGTCGATGAGTGCCCGCGCCTCCTCGTCGGTGTTCGCGACCAACCAGTCGGCCGCCTCGACGACCTGCTCCTCGCCGATGATCCGGGCCCGGGGTTCGGGGGTGTCACCGTCGGCGAGCAGGGAGTTCTTGACCTTCGCCATCGTGTGCATCGAGTGCACCAGCGGCACGCCCCAGCGTTCCTTCGCGAGCGCGCCGACCTGGCCGGACAACCAGTAGTGGGAGTGCACGAGGTCGTACCACCCGAGGTCGTGCCCGGCCTCGGTCCGCAGCACCCCGCGGGCGAACGCACACAGCTGAGCCGGCAGGTCGTCCTTCGACAGGCCCTCCAACGGTCCCGCGTGGACGTGCCTGACGCGTACGCCGTCGCCGGTATCGACCACCGGCGGCAGGCCACTGGACGTCGCCCGGGTGAAGATCTCCACCTCGATGTCCAGAGCGGCCAGCCGGCGGGCCAACTCGACGACGTAGACGTTCATCCCGCCCGCGTCGCCGGTGCCCGGTTGGTCCAGCGGCGAGGTGTGGACGCTCAGCATGGCCACCCGACGTGGCAGCCGCCTGCGCTCGCCAGGCAACGAAATCCGGTGCACCCCGACAACCTCCTCATGAGCGTACGAACTCATGGCAGCGCCGTTCATCTGGGCCGTTCATCTGGATCTGCGCGGCCGGACCGCCGACCAGCACATGACAACCCCGCCCGGTCGTCGCTCATTCCCCGCTGTCCGGCATTCCCCGCTGTACGGACCGGGGCGCGGGGCAACCGGTTGCCACGCCAGCCCTGTTCCGGCCGGAGCTCCAGGCTCAGCGCCGCTGCGGCGCCCGCTCGGGCATCCGGACCGCCGACCGCCCCACGCTGGCGAGCAGAGACATGATCGCCACGCCCACGATCAGGTTGATCACACCCGACACAAGCTGGCTCTCCAGCGACGCCGGCCGCAGGAACGGCGCCACCGCCGCCGCCACCGTCGCCAACGCGACGATCCAGGAGAAGAACTCCGTCGGGCGCGGAGTCGCCAACAGCAGCGCGTGCAAGAGGCCGGTCGCCAGCAACGCCGCCGCGGCCGCGGTCATGGCGTAGGTGAAAGTGCTCGAATCGCCGAAGTCGCTCGCCGTACGCGGAGCCAGGACGGGGACGTTCAGGAACGCACGGACCGCGAAGACCCCGACCACCACCACCAGCGCCGCCACCAGGGCAGTGGCGAGCCCGCCAGCCCACAGCCGGGTCGCGTCGACCTCCGGCCGTTCGGTCTGGTCCGACTCGAGACGGCTCGGGCGTGGGGTGGGCGGACGTTGGCTCGGATCAGTCATGGGGTACCTGCTCGAACCTTCATTATGCGCCGCCCCTCGCCGACGCCCGCGGCCGCCAGCCACCGACGACGGCCGCGACCACGGAGACGATGTAGAGCTGGCCGACCAGGGCCTCCAGCACCGTCACCATTCGCGCGAGGTCCGTGCCAGGCCTGATGTCGCCGATGCCGACCGTGGTGATCGTGATGACGCTGAAGTACAAGCAGTCCCCCGCACTCGGCGGTCGATCGGATCCCTCGAAGTAGCCCGGCAGGAACGCACCGCCCACCTCGTGCACCGACGAGAAGACCAGGGCGATCAGCAGATAGATGCACAGGACGCCCAACACGGTCGCGAGATCCACCTGGGCATTGATCATGAGGGAGTGGATCACCAGACCGCAGGTCACCGCCACGAGGATGATCGTGGTGGCGGCCGTGAGCACGGCCAGCAGGTCACCGCCGGCGAACACGCTCGCCATCGCCGTCATCAGGACCGCTGCGACGGCGATCACAGCGATGGCGTCGGTACGGCCCCGGCTCGCGTGCCGGATCCGCAGGGCGGCGAGGAGCACAGCGGCAAGTGCGAGGGTGCGGGCCACCGACCCGAGCAGCCGGCCGCTCGTACCGATGATCAGGGCGTACGCACCGAGGAGGCCGATCAGCAGCCACGAGAACGCGATCACCCGGCGGCGAAGGTCGAGAGGCGAAGTGTCGCTGCCCGCACCCATGACCTGTCACCTCTCGCGCCGGCACCTCACGCGATCAGCTACCCGGACGACGGGGGACCCAACCCGCGGACCGTGGGCTGGGTAGCCACCGTTCGTACGGAATCACCACAGGCGGTACGGAATCACCACAGGCGGTACGGAATCACCAGGGGCCGTACGGGCCGTCGCTCTTCCCGCCACGCCGCCCACCGGCCTCGCGGACCGCCGGTCGTACGCCCGCCACGTAGACCGAGGCCGCGACCGTGCCGGCGATGTTGAGCAGGCTGAGCGGGCTCCAGAACATCGGGATCAGATGGATGAGCAATGCCAGACCGACCAGGATGAGCCAGAGCGTCTTCGTCTGCTTGTCGGCGACCGGAAACGCCTCTTTGGGGCGCATGACGACATCGCCGAACGCGAACGCCTTCAGGACGAGCAACCCGATCCAGAGAACGACCTGGATGTAGAAGACGATGGACATCGGTTGACTCAGCACACAGCGAGGGTAGCCGCAATCGGCCCGGAACGTACGGTCCACGCGGACCGCCTCGTCGCCGGACCGACCCGCGGTCCGTCAGGATCAGCCGTCGGCCCCCGGGCAGGCGTCGCCGGCCCGGGATGGTCCGCTGGTCAGCTGCTGGTCGACTTGCGGGCCGGCGCGGAGGAGTTCTTCCTCGGCGTACCCGACTTCGCGGTCGACTTCGCCGCCGACGACTTCGCCGTGCTGCTCGCGGCCGTGCGTGGCTTCGCCGCACGCTTGGTCGTCGCACGCTTGCGCGTGGTGCCCGGCTTGGACCGCGACGCCGACGAACGTGACGACGTGGACCGCGATGCCGTGGACCGCGATGCGGAACCGTTGCGGGCGATCTGGCGACCGTTGGAGCTGCTGCTGCTGCCGTTCTGCATGGTGCTGGTACGGATCCGGATGACGGCACCCTTGCCACGCTCACTGAGCGTTTCGTAGGTGTCGCCGGCCTGGTCCAGCGCCATCTGCAGTGCCGCCTGCGCCCTGTCGGTCAGGTCCTTTGCCTGGATCCGCAGGTCGACCGAGGCGGTACGCAGGGCCACGGCGAGTGCGTCGGCGCGTTCCTCGATGCGTTCCTGGACGCGGTCGGAGACGACGGCAGGATCAGCAGCCTCCAGGGAGCCGAGCTTGTCAGTCGCGATCTTGGAGATCTCGCGGATCTTCTCCACCGCGAGGTCGCCGGCACCGGCGATCGCGTACAGCGGATTGGGCTCGGTCGAAGACTTGCGGGAGTTACGGGGCATGGATTAGTCCTCCTGTCGGGCGTGTCGTACGGCCCGGTTCCGGGTTGTGCTCGCGCGTTCCGGCTCACTGATCTCTTCCTCGTCGGCCTCGCGGCGAAACGACGAATAGATGTCGAGCAGTACCCGCTTCTGGCGTACGGACAGATAAGGGTCCGAACGAATGGCCGTTTCGACGGCACGATCGTCCTGCCCCTCCTCCTCGGCCGGATCGAGCAGTCCGGCCCGCACGTAGAGCACCTCCGCCGAAACCCGCAGCGCCTTGGCGAGCTGCTGAAGCACTTCGGCTGAGGGCTTTCGCAACCCGCGCTCGATCTGGCTGAGATACGGGTTCGAAACGCCAGCGAGATCGGCGAGCTGCCGCAGGGAGAGTTCCGCGTTGCGGCGCTGCTCCCGGAGATAGTCACCGAGCGTGCTGATGGACCGGACCTTCATGCCGCCATTGTGCTTGCAAAAGTTAGCAAGCGCAAGCCGACAGCAACTTTTAAGACTCTGTGCTGGTTACTGCTCCTGGGTAAGTGGCTAGCTGTCCTGCTCCCGACTTCCCCGCTCAGGACCCCTGGCGAAACCGCGCGGATGTCCGACAATTCAGCGGCGTTGCCGGGTCCGTCGAACGCGGATCAGGTCAACGCCGTTCAGATGCCGACACTGCGGATCGCACCGACGGCCACGCCACCGCCGTGTACGTCCGGAGCATGTTGCTGGTCGAGGACCGGACTCGACACCCCGAGCCTTCGCAGAGCCGCCGCCATCACCACCGGCCGGGCCCGCTGGTTGCCGTCGTCGATCTTCAGGGTCACCGTCCGCCCGTCGTCCAGAGCGGCCGCATAACAACCCTCCGCCCCGCTCTTGGCGAAGAGTCCGGGTATCGCCGTGATCAGCGCCGACTCGTCCCGGGCGGTCCCGCTCGTCCAGGACGGGTGCGCCCGAACGGCGGCGACCACGCGACCCTCCGGTGTGTGGCGGTCGGCCAGCACCATCGTCCGGAACGCCCGAGCCAGGCCGGTGAGGCTCAGCGCGAACAGCGGCGCGCCACAGCCGTCCACCCCGGTGTGCGCGACCTTCTCGGCCGCCAGGTCCTCGACCGTCTCGCGGATCAACGACTGCAACGGATGGGCCGGATCGAGGTAGGTCTCCACCGGCCAGCCGGCGCTGACGCAGGCGGCGAGCATGCCGGCGTGCTTGCCCGAGCAGTTCATCGTCGCCCGGTCGGGCTGGTCGCCAGCGGCGATGCGGGCATGCAGGGTGGCGGTGTCGATCGGCCAGCTGGGCGGGCACCGCAGGGCAGCCTCGGTGAGACCCACACCTTGGAGAATCCTTCGTACGCCGTCGGCATGGAACGCCTCACCGGAATGGCTCGCCGTGGTCAGCGCCAGCAACTCGCCGTCGAGGTCGAGCCCGGCGCGCAGCATGGCGGTCGCCTGCATCGGCTTGTTGGCCGACCGCGGGTAGCAGGGTGCGGTCACGTCGCCGACGGCGAAGGCCACCGAACCGTCGGCTTCAAGGGCGACCACCGAACCGCGATGCCGGCACTCGACGAACCCGGAGCGGACGACCTCGGCGAGCACCGGAGGCGCGCCTGCCGCCGTGTGCTCGGCGGGGTTGGTCGCGGCGGGATTGGTCGCGGCGGGATCGGTCGCGGCGGGATCGGTCGCGGCGGGTTCACTCATCGCAGACACGTCTGCCGAACCTACTGCCGAACCTCCGCCGGCGCGAGGCCGAGCAGCTCCCGGGCGGCGGCCGGCGACATCGCCGGCCGTTGCACGACGGCGGCCAGCGTGGCGGCTCGCTCGACCAACTCGGCGTTGTGCCGCACCGGGCGTCCCCTCGCGAAGCTTAGCGTGTCCTCCATGCCGACCCGCAGGTGACCGCCGCAACTGAGCGCGGCCAGGGCGACCGGCAGTGTCGTACGCCCGATACCGGTCGCCGACCACGAGGTCACCGCGTCGGGGAGCGCCTGGACCGCGGCCACCAGTGTGGCGGCATCTCCGGGCATGCCGCCCGGCACGCCCATCACGAAGTCGCAGTGCACCCGGCCGCCGAACGGCAGGCCGTACGTCCCAAGCAGGCGGTGCAGCGCCGCCACGTGGCCAAGGTCGAACAGTTCGAACTCGGGCACGACGCCCCGGGCCTGCGTGCGTTCGTACAACTCCACGACGAACGGCCAGGGGTTGGAGAACACGTCGTCGCCGAAGTTGACGGTGCCCATCGTGAGCGAGCAGGAGTCGGGTTCGGCGTCGAGGACGCGCAACCGGTCGGCGTAGGCGTCGGTGACCGCACCTCCGGTGGAGAGCTGGACGACGAGGTGCGTCTCGGCCCGGAGCGCGGCGACGGTCGCGCGCAGGCGGCCGAGGTCCAGCGTGGACCGGTGGTCGGCGTCGCGGATGTGGACGTGGATCATGGCGGCCCCGGCGGCCTCGCAGCGGCGGGCGGTCTCGACCAGCTCCGGCAGGGCGGTCGGCAGGGCGGGGCAGGCGTCCTTGCTCGTCTCCGCGCCGGTCGGCGCCACCGTGATCAACGTCTCACGGGTAGGGCTCGGGCTTGCCATGTCCGCATCCTTCCAGCCGCCAGCCTCCCAGCCCGGTCGCCACCACCAAGTCGGCCCGGCAAGAATGGGCGCATGCGTGCGGTCGTGCAGCGGGTCTCCCGCGCCAGTGTCGCGGTCGACGGCGAGATCGTCGGCGAGATCGACAAGCCCGGCCTGCTCGTCCTCGTGGGCGCGACCCACGACGACACCCCTGCGCAGGCCGAGAAGCTCGCCGCCAAGGTCTGGGGCCTGCGGATCCTGGCCGGGGAGCAGTCCTGCGCCGACATCGGCGCCCCACTGTTGGTGGTGAGCCAGTTCACGCTGTACGCCGACACCCGCAAGGGCCGCCGTCCGTCCTGGTCGCTTGCCGCACCCGGCGAGGTCGCCGAGCCGTTGGTCGACCACTTCTGCGCCGCCCTGCGGGACCTGGGCGCGTCCGTCGAGACTGGTCGGTTCGGCGCTCACATGGACGTGTCCCTGGTCAACGACGGCCCCGTCACTCTGATCCTGGAGACGTGATCCCGCCAGATGAACGCCGACCTGCCGCTGTGGGCACCTTCGCCCGCTGAGTACGACGACCTCGCTCTCGCCCTCGACGGCGTACTGCCCGACGTCACGGTCGCCGTTCCCGACGACGTCGCGGTCGCTGACTCCGTGCACCTCACCGATGTGGAGGGCACACCGGTCGCGCGGCTCACAGTCGCCCGGTGTCGGGAGACGGCGACTGGTGGCCAGGTCGTCACCGGGTCCGTCACTCCGCTGGCGCCCCGGGAGGACGGGGTGTTCAGGCACCTGCACCGCACACCTGCCGACCTGAGCGACGTCCTGGCAGGCAGCAAGGTCGCCGCTGTCCCGGTCGACGCACCGCTGTCGTCCGCGGACCTGTCGCGGCTGGGCGATTCCGTGACGGCGTACGACACCACCGTCTTGTTGCCGTTGGTGGGAGACGGCTCGCCACGGCTCCTGTCCGCACCGGCACTGGTGCGTGCCACCGCCGAGGCGGCGGACCTCCTGCCCGGCCGGACGCTGGTCGTGCCTGTCCCGCTCGCCCGCCGCGACGACGCCGACGAGGACGACCGGCGGCGCCGGGTCGTGGCGGCGGCCTACGGCGAACCCGTCGACCTCGCCCTCGACGAGCCGCGGGAGCTGGCACCTGGTGAGGGTGCGTACATCCTGGACGGCTATCCCGACCGCGTCGCGGCGATCATCGCCGTCGAGCAGCCGGCGCTCCACGAGCGGGGGCTCGTCGTGTTCTTCACCGGGCTCTCAGGCTCGGGCAAGTCCACGGTCGCCCGCCGGCTCCGCGACCTCATCCTCGAACGCAGCGACCGGACGGTCACCCTGCTCGACGGTGACGTCGTACGCCGGATGCTGTCCGCCGGGCTCGGCTTCTCCCGGGCCGACCGGGAAGCCAACATCGCGCGGATCGGGTTCGTCGCCGCCGAGGTCTCCCGGCACGGCGGGCTCGCGATCTGCGCACCGATCGCGCCCTATGCCGAGACCAGGGCGGAGGTCCGGCGGATGGTCGGGTCCGCCGGCGGCGGGTTCGTGCTCGTTCACGTCGCCACGCCCCTGGAGGAGTGCGAACGCCGGGACCGCAAGGGCCTCTACGCGCAGGCGCGCGCGGGGTTGATCAAGGAGTTCACCGGGATATCGGACCCGTACGAAGCACCGACCGACGCCGACCTCGTGCTCGACACGACCGGGCTGGAGATCGATGCTGCCGCGACGAGCGTGCTGGACCTGCTCACCGCGCGCGGCTGGTTCCGCCCGGCGGCACCCGACCGCCCCACCTGAGCCGCCTTTCCGTACCTCTGGATTCAGCCCGACGAAGGACTCCCGCGTCGAGGCTGACAGGTCGTGCGGACGTCGCGAGAGCTGGTCGGGAACGTCACCAGCCAGTCCCGACGCTCTCGTCGAGCCAGTCGAGGACGGTCGGCACGACACGCGTGGAGAGGGCTGGCTCACGTGCGCAGGTCCGGTGGTCGAGTCCGTCGAACTCGATGACGGTGACGCCGCGCTCGGTGAGGGCTTCACGGGTACGCCGGACGCCGAGGGCCTGCAGGCGATCCTCGGTACCCACGTAGAGCAGCCTGGGACACCGCATCGCGGCGAGTTCGTCGAGCCAGTCGAACCGCTTGCGCCAGTGCCAGAACGCTCGCGGTGCGACGGGCACGCGTTGCTCGCGATCCATGTGGGACAACCGGGCGTCCGTCGGGCCGCCGTCGACGAGAGAGAAGCCCCCGCTGACCATCCCCGCGGCGCGCGGGGTCGCCTGGGCGACCGCAGCGGCCATCGCGCCGCACTGCGAGTATCCCCACACGACGAACCGGTCGACCTCCTCGTGGTCGAGGACCGCGAGGACATGCTCGTGAATGCCGGCACGTGGATAGTCACGGGGGCGGTCGCTGCGGCCGAAGCCCAGCGGGCTGATCTGGACGACCGTGTACCGGTCGGACAGGAGCCGGAGCTCGTCGGAGATCGTCGAGTAGCGGTCGTTTTTCAGCAACACCAGGGCCGGACCGTGGCCGGCGACACGGTACGCGATGCGGTGTCCGGCGAACTCGGCCTGACCGCTACGAACCTCGCTCTCCACGATCCGAGATCGTAGCCAGGTGGTCCCCTCACAACCCGTCGCCCCGGAACGCGGGCGGCTCGGGCAGCTGGACGCGATCCGACATCGGAAGTGGGGGCAGCCAGCGGCGGAGGTATAACCGCGGCAAAACGCGGACCAACGGCGAAGGGACCGGCCTACGCTGGCGGCGTGAGCCAGACGACCAGTGCCCAACCCGGCAACTCGACGACCAGTGCCCAACGCACCCAGGACGTGGGCGGCGGCGCCGAGCGCAGACTCCGCGACGCCCTCGACGGGGCGCTCGACGCGATCCGGGACAGGAGCCACTTCTCGGCGTTCCCGGAGTCGCCGAGCCCGCGCGGCTATGGCGAGGAGGCCGCGCCGGCAGGGCTTGCCGCGTTCGAAGCCTGGCAGGGAACCGACTTCCCGCTTCGGACGGCACCGGGCGCGAGCGGCACCGTCGCGACCGAACGTTCACCGTTCGGGATCGGCCTCGACGTCCGCTATCCGCGGGTCGCCACGACGGGTCTCGACGATCTCCTCACCGGCGCCAAGGCCGGCATCCCGCAATGGCGCGACGCTGGTCCCGACACGCGGGTCGACGTCAGCCTGGAGATCCTCACCGCCCTGCACGCGCGGGTCTTCGAGCTGGCCAATGCCGTCATGGCGACGACCGGCCAAGCGTTCGTCATGGCGTTCCAGGCGGGTGGCACCCATGCGCTCGACCGGGCGCTGGAGGCGGTCGCCTACGCGTACGCGGAAATGACCAGACATCCGGGCACGGCCATCTGGGAGCGGCCGGCCAGAGGCGAGCCGGTACGCATGGAGAAGACGTTCACCGTCGTGCCCCGGGGCGTGGCTGTCGTGATCGGGTGCACGACGTTCCCCACCTGGAACTCCTATCCCGGGCTCTTCGCGTCCCTCGTCACCGGCAATGCGGTGGTCGTGAAGCCGCATCCGGGCGCCGTGCTGCCGTTGGCGATCACGGTGCAGGTCTGCCAGGACGTACTCGCTGCGCGCGGGTTCGACCCGGCGCTCGTGACGCTTGCCGCAGAGGCCGACGGCGACGGGATCGCCCGCGACCTCGCCACCCATCCCTCGGTCAAGGTCGTCGACTTCACCGGATCGGCGGAGTTCGGCGACTGGCTCGAGTCCCACGCCACCCAGGCGCAGGTCTACACCGAGAAGTCAGGCGTCAACCCGGTCGTCATCGACTCGACCCATTCGTTCCGCGGGCTGGTGGGCAATCTCGCCTTCACGCTGGCGCTGTATTCAGGGCAGATGTGTACGACGTCGCAGGTCATCTTCGTACCCGCCCACGGGATCGACACCGACGACGGGCCCAAGTCGTTCCAGGAGGTCGGGGCGGGCCTTGCCGCGGCGGTCGACAAGCTGCTCGCCGACGAGGGGCGCGCGGTCGAACTCCTCGGCGCGGTCGTCAACGACGCCGTACTCAACCGGGTCGACGGGTCGGCCGCGCTGGGCGGCGAGGTGGTGCTGGAGTCGCGCGCAATGCGGCATCCGGTGCACACCGACGCGGTCGTACGCACGCCTGCGATCCTCGCGCTCGACGCCGACGAGGTGGCGGTCTTCGGACGGGAGTGCTTCGGCCCGGTGACGTTTCTCGTGCGTACGCAGGACACCGACGAGGCGCTCGCCCTCGTTCGCCGGTTGGGCCACGTGCGTGGGGCGATGACGGCGGCGGTCTACTCGACGTCGGAGCGGGTGCTGGCGGCGGCGCGCGAGGTGGCGCTCGACGTGGGGGTGGCGCTGTCGGAGAATCTCACCGACGGGGTGTACGTCAACCAGTCGTCGGCGTTCAGCGACTTCCACGGCACGGGCGCGAATCCCGCGGCGAACGCGTCGTTCGTCGACGCCGCCTATGTCGCGGGCCGGTTCCGGATCATCCAGAGCCGCCGCCACGCCCCCGAGTGAGATCCGTGATCATGATCGTGATCACGGAACGGGAGCCGCGAGGTGGTCCAGCACCAGGGCGGGTGGCGTGGTGAACCGGTGTCCAATTGGACTGGCGTCCGCGCCCCCGGCTTGCCTGGCCGCCCTAAGCTGAACGCCGTACGACGGCAGATCCCGGTACAACTCGCGAGCGGAGCTCATTCATGGAAACGCGACGGCTCGGGCGACTCGGGCACCAGAGCAGCGTCCTCATCTACGGCGCGGCAGCTCTGGCCGAGGTGACCCAGGAAGTGGCCGACCAGTCGATCCAGGAGGCCCTGGACGCCGGCATCAACCATTTCGACACCGCGGCGAGCTACGGCGACGCCGAGTTGCGCCTCGGACCCTGGATACCCAGGATCAGGAACCAGATCTTCCTGGCGACCAAGACCGGCGAACGCGAGCGCGACGCCGCCTGGGTGTCGATCAACAACTCGCTCGAACGCCTGCAGACCGACCGCCTGGACCTCCTCCAGCTGCACGCCGTCGGCGACCTCGACGAACTCGACAAGGCCACCGGCAGCGGCGGCGCGCTCGAGGCGGCGATCCGGGCCCGCGACGAGGGCATGGTCGGCGCCATCGGCATCACCGGCCACGGGCACGACGCGCCGGCGACACACCGCGAGGCGCTGAAGCGCTTCCCGTTCGAGACGGTGCTGACGCCGCTCAACTACGCGCTCGGCCGGGACGACGACTACCGCACGGCGTGGGAAGAGCTGGCGGCCGAGACCCAGCGGGTCGACGCGGGGCTGATGATCATCAAGACGGTCTCGCGCCGCAACTGGACCGAAGAAGACCACCGTTACACCACGTGGTACGA
>JBOHED010000012.1:0-8315 GCA_050700915.1 Actinopolymorphaceae bacterium
CCGAACGAACGAAGGGACGCCAGGCCGTCGGCGTACCACCGCACCTCGCTCCGCGACCCCGGGGACAGCTCCATCCGGAACACCGCCCGGAGTGGGACGTCCAGGGCGAGACAGACGAGCAGCTTGATCGGCGTCACGTGCGTCACGACCCCGACCGTCTGACCGGAGTACGAGGAAAGCAGCCGGTCCAGCGCGGCTTTCACCCGGTCGGCCACCGCGTCGAACGACTCCCCACCTGGCGGGGCGACCGCCGTCGAGGCGAGCCAGGCGTCGAGCTCCGCGGGCCAGCGGGCGCGTACCTCGGCGAAGGTCAGGCCGTCCCAGTCGCCGAAAGCCGTCTCGGCCATCCCGTCCTCGACCTCCACTTGTACGCCGAGACGGGCGGACAGGACGGCCGCCGTCTCCCGCGTACGCCGCAGCGGCGACGTCACCAGCGCATCGACCCCGCGGTCGGCCAGAGCGGTTCCTACGCTCTCGGCCTGCCGTCGGCCACGCTCGGTCAGCGAGACGTCCTCGCCGCCCGATCCGCTGAACCGTTTGGCGAGGGAACGCGGCGTCTCGCCGTGCCGGATCAGGATCAGGGTCGTCGGTGGGCTGGACGTCTCGCCCCATCCCGTCTCGGGCACGCTCGTCCGGTCGCCCGGTTGGGGCAGCGCCGATCGCGGTTCGTCGACAGCGGTTGACGGTCCGGCAGATGTGCCGACAACGATCCAGATCGGCTCGGCTCCGTCGAGCACCCGGTTGAGCAGGGCGTCGGCGGCGGCGTTCCGCTCCCGTGGGACGTGGGTCCAGGTGATGGCGGCGGGCACCAACCGGCGCGCCGCCATCGCGAGTTGCCGCATGTCAGGGTGCTTGATCTTCCAACGGCCGGCCATCTGTTCGACGACGAGCTTGCTGTCCATCCGTACCTCGACGGCCGCCTCGGCATCGACCTCCCGGGCGAGCTGGAGTCCGGCGATGAGGCCGCGGTACTCGGCAACGTTGTTGGTAGCCGTCCCGATCGCGTCCGCCGCCTCGGCCAGCACCGCCTTCGACGTCGCGTCCCGGACCAGCGCACCGAATGCGGCGGGCCCCGGATTGCCACGCGAGCCGCCGTCGGCCTCGACGATGAGGCTGCGGCGGCCGGTCGGTACCGATGGTGCCGATGGTTCCGATGGAGCCGTCATCAGACCGACGCACTCACGCGTTCGCGTCGAGGGTCCGGATCAGAATGCGGCCACACTCCTCGCAGCGCATGACCTGCTCGGGCGGTGCCGCCGCGATCTTCGCGAGATAGCTGGCGTCGAGCTCCATCCGGCAGCCCTCGCAGCGTCGTTGCCGCAGGGGAGCCGCGCCGACGCCGCCGCGTTGCGTACGGGTCCTCTCGTAGGCAGCCATCAGCTCCGCGGTGATGCCGCCCGCCGCGTCGGTGCGTTCCTTGCGGGCCTGCTCCGCTTCGGCGTCGATCTCGGCGTACGCACGGTCACGCGCCTGCTCGGTCTCGGCCAACGTGGTGTCGAGGGCGGAACGCCTCGCCTGCAACTCGGTGTGCCGAGCGGTGGCGGACTCGAGGCGTTCCATGATCTCGAGTTCGACGTCCTCGAGATCGGACTGGCGCCTGGTGAGGGACTCGATCTCGTGCTGCAGGCTCTCCAGCTCCTTCGGTGAACCCACCTGGCCGGACTCGAGCCGCTTCTCGTCACGAGCCTTGCGGCTGCGGACCTGTTCGACGTCGGCGTCGGCCTTGCGCTGCTCGCGGGTGAGGTCGCTCGCCTCGGTCTCGGCGGCGACCGTGGCCGTGTCGAGCTCCCGGCGTTCGGTCTGCAGGCGCTCGACTTCGGCGGCCTCGGGGACGGTGCGGCGACGGTGCGTCAGCTGGTCGAGGCGCGAGTCGAGCGTCTGGACGTCGAGCAGCCGAAGCTGGACGAGAGGATCGGCGTTCAGGAGAGGTTCCCTTCCTGGTCGCGGTGGCTTGCCGCGGGCACCGCACTGGGGACATGGCCCGTCCACGGGTCCGTGCATGTCGTCGAGACGCGGGTCTCCACCGTAGTGCCCCGCTGGCCGAGGGTACGCACAAGCCGGTCGGCCGCGTCGGCCAGCCACGGCCACTCGCTGGCCCAGTGCGCGACGTCGACGAGGGCGGACGCGCCGGGGTGTTCTGCGGCCTCCGAGGCCGGGTGGTGACGAAGGTCGGCGGTGACGTACGCATCGACGCCGAGGGCACGAACGCGGTCGAGGTACGAGTCACCCGCACCACCGCAGACGGCGACCGTGGCCACGGTCCGGTCGAGGTCGCCGGCCACCCGGACCCCATGCGCCGTGGGAGGAAGGGCGGCGGCAACGCGTGCGCGGAAGGTGTCGAGGCGTTCGGGATGGGGCAGGACTCCGATCCGGCCCGTGCCGAGTGTCGGCGCGTCGGGACGCGGATCGAGCGGTCGCAGGTCGGTCAAGCCGAGCGTGGCGGCGAGGGCGTCGGACACCCCGGGGTCGGCGGCATCGGCGTTGGTGTGGCACACGTGGAGCGCGATCCCGCCGGTAAGCATGCGATGGACGAGGGTGCCCTTGGGCGTCGTCGCGGCCACGCCGTGGACACCGCGGAGGAACAACGGGTGGTGGGTGACGATCAGGTCCGCCCGCCAGTCGACGGCCTCGTCGATCACCTCGGTCACCGGGTCGACGGCGAGCAGCACCCGCGCGATCGACGCGTCCGGGTCACCGCAGACCAGGCCCACCGCGTCCCACTCGGCCGCCCAGATCGGGTCGTAGAGGTCGTCGAACACCTCCACGACCTGGCGCAACGTCGGCGTAGCGGCAGGGCTCTCGGTCGTCACCGCGCCAGGCTAGTACGCCCGCGGGCCGCGCCCGCGCCGCGGCCCGGTGCGGGCGGCGGCGACTCAGCGGTGGGTCGGAAGGTGGCGGTCGGCGGCGTCGGCGAAGCGTTCCCAGTCGTACGCCGTCATGGCGTGCCCGCCGGGTCGGATGTGGTAGCCGATCCGGCTGGGCTCCGGCGCCGAGACCGGCGGCATCGACGTGGTGGCGATTCCCTCCACGCCGAGCAACCTGTAGACCGGATCGGCGTACCGGGCACCGAGGAACTCGCCGTACGGATCGGCCCAGGTGTCGTCCTCCGCACTCGCGACGTAGACCGGACGCGGGGCGACCAGCGCCACCAACAGGTGCTGGTCGAACGGCAAGGTCTCCTCCCGCCCGGCGTACCCCGCGAAGTTGTCGCAGAACCAGTGCGGGAACCGCGACGTGATCGCGTCGACGGTCTCCCCGACCAGCCGCCGCGACAATGCGACGCCGCCGCAGCCGGAGTTGTTGGAGACGGCCATCGCGAAGCGCGGGTCATGCGCGGCGGCCCACATGGCGGCCTTGCCGAGCCGCGAGTGCCCGACGACGATCACCTGCGTCGCGTCGACGCGAGGATTCCCGACGAGGTAGTCCATCGCCCGGCTGAGTCCCCAGGCCCAGGCGCCCAACGCGCCCCACCGCTCGCCGGCCGGTCGTGCCGCGTCGGCGTCGAGGAACACCGGATGGCGCAGGACGCCGGAGCGCCCCGGCGTGGGACCCGCCTCGACGTTGCCGGTGGCCCGTCCGTCCACATCGGGCTCGATGTCCTCGTAGCACATGGTCGCGACGCCGTAGCCGCGCTCGACGAGGTGCGCGAAAGGCCACGGCTCCCCCTGACCGCCACCCTCGACCTCGTGGTTGCCGCGGAAGTTGAGGGCGAGGAACACCGGCACCGGCCCGGCCGCGTCGTTCGGCAGGTGGACCAGGAGGTCGACGGTCGGCTCCGCCTCGCCCGCCACATCGCTGGGCGACCCGAACGCCAGCCGCACCTCGGTCCGCGTCGACCGCCCGTCCAGGGCCGCCGCGTTCTCGGACCTCACCTGGGTACGCATGGGCAACGTGACCGGCGGCGTCACTCCGTACATCTCGCGCGCGAACAGGCCCATCAGCTCGGGCCGGCGGCGTTCGTACCACTCCGCGGCGGTCGTCACCCGGGTGCCGTCAAGGCAGACGAACGGGTCAGGTAACCCGCCCGGCACCGACAGTTCGGCCTCGGGCACGTCCAACCGCCCGGCTGCAACGTTCGTCATGACGCCACCTTCATCCTGGTCACCTTCAGCCGGGCGACCTTCAGCCGGGCGACTTCAGCCGGAACAGGATCTCGCCGGCGTTGGGCACGACGAGTGTGTCGAGATCGCGTTCCCACTCGGTCGGGTCGATCGATGCCGGGTCGCGGTAGTCGAGCCCGAGTGCGCGGGTCCGGGCCTCGTCGAGCCCGGTCGCGAGCGTCACATTGATCCGGCAGCGCTCGCCGAGCGACGGATCGTACGAACCATCGCCGCGCAGGTGCGTCGAGTGCGCGAGCACCGACCGGGACACGTCGGCGAACCTCTCCCACTGTCCGGTGAAGTAGTCGCGGCAGTGGTAGCCGATCTTCTCGATCAGAGCGCCGTGCGTACGACTTACGTCATGGACGTGCGGCGCGTGGACCACGACCTCGCCACCGTCGGCGACGATCGGCTCGACCTTGTACATCCCCTTGCTGGCGGTCCACAGTTCGTCGTAGCGCTCGGACACCAGCGACAGCACCCGTCGTACCGGCTTCTCCAGATATCGGACGTGGGTCTGCGCCGACACCTCCGCAGACACAGCCCACGCGTCCTCGGGCGTGCCGAACGCCAACGAGTGAAGGTCCTTCGTCCCCGACGCGACCACGGCAGCGAGGCACAGCCGCTCCGACGGGATCATCGCGGCTGCCCGGTCGATCACCGCCCGCACCGGAGTCACGCCGGGCGTACCGATGATCCCGGTGTTACCGATCAATGCGCCGAGCCAGTGGGTGAGGTCGATGATCTCCCGGCCGGCGACACCGGGGAAGAAGTACTTGTTGCCGCCCGAGAAGCCCACCACCTCGTGCGGGAAGACCGGCCCCACGACCAGCACCACGTCATGGTCGACCACGTACCGGTTGACGGTGACCGTCACCGGCTCCTCGAACCGTCCCTCGGCGAGGGCCGCCACCTCACGGGCGGGCACCTCGCCAACAGAGACCAGTGCTTCGGGAGTCCACCACTCGTGGTTGACGACGGTCATGCCCGGATACGTCTCCGCCAGCCGACCCTCCCGGTAGCCGAGGTGCGCGGCTAGTTGCGCCTCGTCCATCGGCGGATGCGTACCCAGAGCGATGAGAACGGTGACCCGGCTCACCCGCCCGTGAACGGCGTCGTGGACCGCACGCAGCAGCAACGGCAGCGGGCACGACCGGGTGGAGTCGGGAACCAGCACGCACAGGCTCCGCCCGTCGAGCGGGACCGAACGTAGGCGCTCGTCGACGAAGTGCCGGGCCTCCTCGGCCGACACGAAGCGGTCCGCGCCCCCGATCAGTTCAGCGCTCACGTGGCGTACCCCTCCTGGAGCAGGCTCCCGATGTCGTGGATGACGCCGACGTGGGCGGGGTCCGGGCCCACGGCGTCGGCGATCTCGTCAGATCAGGCGTACGCACCGACCGACGAGGGCCTGGGGTGTCGTCCCTCGGGAAGGCCCCCGGGACGGCCCCCGGGACGGCACTGTCATGAGGTCAGGTCCTTGATCCTGACCGGGCTCTGCGTCCTTGCGGACTCGTAGATCCCACGGATGAGCGCGAGGGTGCGGATCCCCTGCTCCACCGTGACGAACGGCGGCCGGCCCTGCTCCACCGCGTCGAGGAAGTCCGCGAACTGCGTCGAGTGCGACGTGGCGGTGAGACCGGCGACGGTCGGCTCGTCGTCGTCGGACTTCTCCCCGCCGTACCCGTGCTCGGCGAGGACGGCCTCGGCCTGGTTGGCCCGGCCACCAGCGCCGTATGCGAACTCCTCGCCGCCCTTGCCCGCGTGGAAGTAGGTGAGCTTGTTGTGGTCGATCACGGCTGAGCCCTTGTCGCCATGGACGCGTACCTGCGTGCTCAGGCCGGGGAAGGCCGCCGTGGTGCCGTGGACGACGCCGAGGGCGCCACCGGCGAACCGGACCGTCGCGACGGCCGTGTCCTCGACCTCGATCCGTTCGTGGGCGAGCAACCCGGCGACGGCGTAGACCTCGACCGGCTCACCCATGAACCACGTGAACAGGTCGATCGTGTGGATGCCCTGGTTCATCAGAGCGCCGCCACCGTCGAGGGCCCAGGTGCCACGCCAGTCGCCCGAGTCGTAGTAGCCCTGGCTCCGCCACCACGACATGATCGCGTTGCCGGAGGTGAGGGTGCCGAACTTCCCCGCCTCCAGCGCCTCGTGCACGATCCGGCTGGCCGGGTCGTGTCGGTGCTGGCTCACGACCATCACCGTCCGGTCCGAACGCTGCTCCGCCTCCTGGATCCGGCGGGCCGCGTCGAGGCGGATCTCGATCGGCTTCTCGACGATGACGTGCTTGCCGGCCTCGATGGCCGCGACGGCCACGTCGGCGTGCAGACCGCTCGGCGTCCCGATCGTCACGGCGTCGACGTCGGAGCGGGCGAGCGCCTCCTCGACCGAGGCCAGCGCGTCGACACCGACCTCACCGGCGAGTTTCTGCGCCCGCTCGGGGATGACATCCGCCACGGCCGCGAGCTCGGCACGTGGGCCCAGCGCCTGGATCGTCTGTGCGTGGGTACGACCGATCACTCCAGCGCCGATCACCGCGAATCTCATTCAAAGCCCCTTCTGCGTCGGAGGACCCGAAAGATCAGTTGTACGAATTCAGTTGTACGGAATGGCGTCGGCATCGAGCAGACCCGTGAACGCCTTCGTCGCCTTCGCGAACAGGTCAGGACCGGAGAAGCCACCGGACTCCCCCATGTAGGCAAGGTGCGGCTCCATCGAGAAGTACCTGTCCTGGGAGTGTTCGCCGGTGCCGAAGCTGTCGTCGCGGAGGGCTCGGATGGTCTCGGCGATCTGACCGTCGCCCTCCCCCGCGGGGACGACCCGCCCCTCGGCCCGGACGGCGTCCTTGATCTGGAGGTACTCGACGTAGGGCCGCAGGCTCGCGAACCCGTCGGTGAAGGGCGCGACGTCACAGAGCACGAAGTTGGCGGGATCCCAGACCAGCTGCAGCTTGTCCGACCCGACCGACTCCACCAGGTCGAGGCAGCGGGACGGGATGTCGCCGTAGATCTTGCGTTCGTTCTCGTGGGCGAGGATCACGTCGTGGCCTTCGGCGCGGGCGGCGAGCGCGGACATCCGGCGGAGCACCTCGTCGCGGTGCTTGGCCGGGTCGTCGCCGTCGGGCATCCAGAACGAGAAGATCCGGATGTACGGCGCCTCGAGCTCGCGGGCCACCCACAGCGCGCGGTCGAGCCGGGCGAGGTGCTCGTCGAAGTCGTCGTGGATGCCGACCTTGCCGATCGGTGAACCCACGGCCGACAGGCCGATGCCGTGCTGGCCCAGAAGCTTCTTGATCTCGGCCACCTGGTCGTCGTCGAGGTCGAGGACGTTCGTCCCCCAGGCGCTGCGGAACTCGACGTACCGGATGCCGAGCTCGTTGAGGGTCTGGAACTGCCGGACCGGGTCGTTGTCGATCTCGTCGGCGAATCCGGAGAGGGTCCACATCGTTTCGTTCGGCTCCTCGGTGGTCTTCCGCTGGCCGTCGTCGGGTCCCGGTGCCGGCCGGCAGCCGACACCGGACGTGCCACGTCCTGGAAGGCACACGACCGGTTGTGGCAACTATGGCAACCGGTTGCCAAAGCTTGTCAAGGGGGCGAGACTGAGCCGTCCGGCACCGGCTGCCGCACGACCACCTCGTGCGGCCGCGCCCAGCGACGACGGCGCTCTGAGACCCGCGAAGGGAGGACACCCGCATGCCGAGCAGCGATCCCTCGCGCCACTCCGGACGCGCGCCCACCATCCGCGACGTGGCCGCTCACTGCGGCGTCGCCACCTCCACCGTGTCACGGGCCTTCTCGCACCCGGGCCGGGTCAACCCGGCCACCCGGCAGCGGATCCTCGACGCGGCGGCGGAGATGGGCTACCGGCCGAACCCGATCGCACGGGCGCTCCCGTCCGGCCGCACCAGGACCCTCGGACTCCTCGTACCCGACATCACGAACCCGTTCTTCCTCGACCTCATCCGCGGCGCGGAACGAGCGGCCGCGGCGGCGGGCTACACCCTGGTGCTGGCGGACACCGCGGAGTCCACCGACACCGAGGCGACGGTCGTCGACCGGCTGACCCGGGCCGTCGACGGGTTCGTGCTGGCGTCGCCCCGGCTCTCCGACGCCCGGCTCCGGGCGGCGTACGCCTCGGTCCCGCTGGTCGTCGTCAACCGGCGGGTGCCGCCCGTGCCCGGCGTGCTCATCGACAGCGCGCACGGCACCCGGC
>JBOHED010000013.1:0-2811 GCA_050700915.1 Actinopolymorphaceae bacterium
TGATCGCGGCCTTCACCGGAGCGTCGCCGGAGGCGGTGACCGGCCGCGGTACCGGCATCGACGATGCCACCTGGGCGCACAAGGTCGATGTCGTACGCAGAGCACTGGACCTGCACCGCCCCGATCCTGCCGACCCACTGGGCGTCCTGGCCGCGGTCGGCGGGTTCGAGCATGCGGCCACCGTCGGCTTCCTGCTCGGCGGTGCGGGCGCCCGCGTACCGGTCATCCTCGACGGTGTCGTCGCCGGCGCGGCGGCGTTGGCGGCAGTGGCTCTCGCACCCGACGCGACCGGCGCCCTCTTCGCCGGCCACGTCTCGGCCGAACCAGGCGCTCGACTCGCCCTGTCGAAGCTCGGCCTGCGACCCGTTCTCGATCTGGACATGCGCCTCGGCGAGGGATCGGGCGCCGTGCTCGCGCTGCCCGTCGTCCAGGCGTCGGCACGGGTCCTGCACGAGGTGGCCACCCTGGACGACCTGCAGGACGGGACGATCCGGTCGTCCGGCACATCACGACGAGTCCTCGTCCTCGGTGGTGCCCGGTCGGGAAAGTCCCTCACCGCCGAACGCATGGTCGACACGGCACCGGCGGTCACCTATGTCGCGACCGGCCCAACGCCGTCACCCGACGACCCGGAATGGCAACGCCGTGTCCAGGTCCACCGCGACCGCCGGCCGGCACACTGGACGACGGTCGAGACCCGAGACCTGGCTGAAGTCCTGGCCGTACCCGGGAGCGAACCCGTGGTCGTCGACTGCCTCGGCACCTGGCTTGCCGCCGCCATGGACGACCACGGCCTGTGGCGCGACGACAGCGAGGCGAACGACGCCGCCGGCAAGGTGGCCGCCGACGTCGACGCGCTCGTCGAAGCGTGGGAAGGCACCTCCCGGACGGTCGTGGCGATCAGCAACGAAGTCGGCTCCGGTGTCGTACCGGCCACCCGTTCCGGACGGTTGTTCCGCGACCAGCTCGGCCTGCTCAACGCCAGGATCGCCGCCGGAGCCGACGAGGTGTGGCTGGTGACCGCCGGCATTCCGCAGCGGCTGCGATGACGGGTTTCGCGGCGGCGGTCGCCCTGTTCACCGCGCTCCCCGTCCCCGGTGGTGTGGCCCGGAACATCGACCAGCACGTGGCCGCCCGGGCGCTGCGCTGGCTGCCGGCCGTGGGTGCGGGACTCGGCCTGCTCGCCGGCGTACCGCTGATCGTGACGGCCGTCCTCACCGCGCACGAAGCCGGAGCCCTCCTCGGACCCACGCTCGCCGTCACGACCCTCGCCCTAGCCACCCGCGGGCTTCACCTCGACGGTCTCGCCGACACCGTGGACGGGCTCGGCAGTGCGGCCCCGCCGGAGCAGGCGCTGGCGATCATGCGGAAGCCCGACATCGGTGCGTTCGGCGTCGTCGCCGTCGTGCTCGCCCTGCTGGTCAAGGTGACGGCCCTGGCCGCCGTGTCGGCGGCGTACGGAATGGGCATCGGCGTCATTGCCCTGGTCGCGGCCGAGTTCACCGGGCGCGCCGCCGTGGTCCTGGCCGCGCGGCCGGGCGTCCCGTCGGCTCGACCCACCGGCTTCGGTGCACTCGTCGCCGGCTCGGTGACACCCGCGACCCTGGCGACGACGGCTGTCACCGCGGCACTTGTCGCCGCCGTCCCGCTCGTCTGGGGTGCGCCCGGCACCTCCCTCCGGCTGCTGGCCGGCATCGTCGTCGGACTCGCCGTCGCGGAGTACTGGCGACGCCACGTCGTACGCAGAATCGGCGGCGTAACCGGCGACGTCTTCGGTTCGATCGTCGAGCTGTCCTCCGTCGCCGTACTCCTCACCCTCGCCCTGACCACCGCCCTGACCACCGGAGGCTGGTAGATGACGCCGCTTTCTCGCAGCGCCGTGCCAGGGGTCATCGCCGTGCGCCCCCGCTCGGTCCTCGCCCTCGTCCTGGCGAGCGCAGTGGGTCTCGCCGCCTTCGGCTGGCCGTTCGTCGTCGACGCGTCCAGCGCGGTGGGTGAACACAGTCGCGACGCACCGTTCCTCTTCATCGGCGTACTCCTGATGGTCGTCGCGATCGTCTACGCCGAGTTGGCCGACGGCGGGATGGACGTCAAGGCGGTCGCCATGCTCGGCGTCCTCGCCGCCGTCGGCGCGGCCCTGCAGACACTCAACCCGGGCGCGGGTGGCTTCGACCCGGCGTTCTTCCTGCTGATACTGGCCGGACGGGTGTTCGGGCCGGGGTTCGGATTCGCGCTGGGTGTCGTCGTCATGCTGTCGACCGCGCTCATCACCGGCGGTGTCGGGCCGTGGATGCCGTTCCAGATGTTCGGGTTGGCGTGGGTCGGGTTGGGTGCCGGACTCCTGCCGCGGGCGTCCGGATGGGCCGAACGCGGACTGCTCATGGCGTACGCCGGAATCTGCGGGTTCGGCTACGGCGCCCTGCTCAACCTGTGGTTCTGGCCGGTGGCGAACTACCTGCCGGCAGGAGCGTCCTTCGTGCCCGGCGGGTCGGTTCTCACCAACGTCGGTCACTACGCGGTGTTCTACGCGACGACCTCGCTCGGCTGGGACGCCGCCCGTGCGTTCCTCAATGTCCTGCTCGTCCTGCTCGCCGCGCGCCCGCTTCTCGTGTCGCTGCGGCGCGCGAGCCGGCGGGCTGCGTTCGACGCACCAGTCACACTCGAGTCCGCCTTGCCAGACAGGCCTTAGACCGTATGTAGTGACTGCTCGCCGAGGGAGTGGTTGCTGGCCGGGGCCTCGCTCACGCAATCTCGTGGGTTACCGAGCGCGTGTTTCCCGTGCTTGGCCTTTCCGACATGTGTGAGGAGGCC
>JBOHED010000014.1:0-3764 GCA_050700915.1 Actinopolymorphaceae bacterium
GGCCTCCTCACACATGTCGGAAAGGCCAAGCACGGGAAACACGCGCTCGGTAACCCACGAGATTGCGTGAGCGAGGCCCCGGCCAGCAACCACTCCCTCGGCGAGCAGTCACTACATACGGTCTAAGCCATGCGCAAGCGGAATCGCCTACCTGGCGCGACTTCTGGCAGACCCGACACGGCTCCAAGAACCACGGGCCCGGCCGGCGTACGCCTACGACTGGCCCGGCCCTCCAGCCACTCGGAAGCGGGCTGCCTGCGCGGCCTTCCGGACACGGTTCGGGTGGGCTGCGCGGAGTGGTGCGGTCAGCCGCCACGAACGCGAGTCGGTCACGTTCGCCAGCCGCTTCTGCAGATCGTCACGCTGGCCGGACAGCTTCGCCACTTCGTTCTTCATCGCCGATACCTCGCGGTGCAGCCGTGCCTCGTGTACGGACATATCCGCCACCGGCCAGGGATAGTGCACGCGCCGGTCCCGCTTTCGCCGCCGACGCACCCGGCGACGCTGCCGGCGCGTGTAGGTGAAGTAGTCCTCCAACTGCTCCGGCTCCGGTGGCCCGGCCCCAGCCAGTTCGTAGCCGTACTCCCGCAGTCGCTCGCCCATCACGGCCTCGCAGACGCGAAGCTCCGCCGGCTCCAGCCGGTGCTGGAAACTCCCGATCGACCGCGTCGACACCTGCTGACGGGTCCGGCCGTGCCAGGTCTGGTGCTCAGGTACGAAGGTGTCGGCGAGCCGCTCCGGACTGAGCATCGCCTCGTCGAAGCGTTCGTCGAGGAACTCGCACAGTGAACTCAGGTGCTTCTCCGGATCGACGACCAGGTGCTCGTACTGGATCTCGTGGTAGGCGTCGGCGGGAAGTTGCTCCCTGGCCTGCCTGCCGCGGTCGATCGCCTCGACCCAGCCACGGACCCGGGCGCTGAAGCCGATCGTGTCCCACGGCGGCACCGACCTCATCGACGCAACGCAGTCGCGTCCGTCCCGCACGATGTGGACGAACTGCGCGTCGGGAAACATCCGCCTGATAAGCCAGATCGCGGTCCTGTAGTACGGCCGCTTGTCGCCCCACCGCAGCTTGCCGAAGCGCTCGGAGTAGGCACGGAGTACCAGCCCAACCGCGGATCCGACCGTCCACGCCTCCTCGACGATCCGGTTGGTGAGGGCGGTCGGCTCGAGGCCCAGGTCGTCGAACCACTCCGAGGTGACGATCATCTCGGCGAGCAGTCGACGGTTGGCAGGCACGGCCAGATCGCCGAACTGCTCCCGCCTGAGGTAGGCAGGCATCAGGAACCGAGTCTCGGGAGGGATGGCGATTCGTGGGTGCTGGTGCAGCATCAGGCTGAGCAGCGTGGTCCCCGACCGCGGGCACCCCAGGATGAAGATCGGTCTGCCCCGGCCATCGGAAATGACGATCACCTCCCCCAGCTTGCGAAGCTGGCCTCCGGTGTCTGGTCACGCGACCATAACGCAGTCTCAGCCATGGTTGAGGTTGTCGCCCAGGGACCGCGAGCAAGGCCGGCCGCATGTGGCCGAGTCGAGACACCGCCTAGGGTGACGTCGGTGGCCGCGGCGATGCATGAGGGGTGGGACGGCGGCGGCGACCGCCCGGTGACGATCGCACGGGACGACGGTCCGCGCGGCTCGGTGGTGCTCCGCCGACGCCATGATGCCCACGCCGGCGAGGTCTGGGAGCTGATCACCAACGGCATCTTCATCATGGACAGCCTGGAGACCTCGACCGAGCGCCTCCTGGCCAGTGCCGCGCTCGACGCCTTCGAGGTTGTCGACGCCGCCGAGGCACCGGACCGGCCGGCACGCGCACTGGGCGTAGTCGCCGCCGGATTGGGCCTCGGCTTCACCGTGCGTGAGCTGCTGGCGGACGGCCGGGTCGGCCGCATCGACGTCGTCGAGATCGAGCCGTCGGTCGTCTCCTGGGTCCGCTCCGGGCTGATACCGGCGACGGCAGGGGCCCTCGCCGACCCTCGGGTCCGTACGCATGTCGCCGACCTCAGGCGCTGGCTGCCGGAATGCCCACCGGCCAGCATCGATGTCCTGGTCCTCGACATCGACAACGGGCCGGACATGCTCGTCCACCTCGACAACAGCCAGGTGTACGGGTCGGCGTTCCTCAGCACCGTCAAGCGCACCTTGCGGCTGGGCGGCGTGCTCGCCACCTGGTCCGCGACCCGTACCCCTGCGCTGGCCGAACGCCTGGACCAGACCTTCGGCAACTGCGAGGAGATCCGCTGCCCGGTCACCAGGGAAGGCCGCGAGTTCGACTACTTCCTCTACGTCGCGAGCCTTCCACGTCCGTGAGGCTCGTCACGTCGGCGGGTCTCAGGCAGGCGTACGACCGCATATATGTTGATGTGGTCAACGTTGACAACGTATCGGACCGGGCGGACGCTCTGTCGTATCCACGAGGGAGGTCCGCCCATGCCGTCCACGGCCAGTTCGGCCCACCAGCCGGGGGAACCGATCAGTGTGCCGCCCGGCCTCGCCGGCGTCTCGGTCACCGACACGACGATCGGCGATGTCCGCGGACAGGAGGGCTTCTACCACTACCGGCAGTACTCCGCGGTGGAGTTGGCCGAGCGACGCACTGTCGAGGACGTGTGGCATCTGTTGTTCGAGGGCGCGTTGCCGGACGCCCAGCAACGCGCTGAGTTCGTCGGCCAGGTCCGTCCGCTGCGACACCTTTCGGCCGACGTGCGTACTGCCTTGCCGGCCATCGCCCGCACCCGCCCGGCACCGCTCGACGGGTTGCGCACCGCACTCTCCCTGTCCGGTGCGGCAGCCGGGCTCCGCCCATTGTGGGACCTGGACGAACCCGCCCGTCGGGCCGACGCGATGCGCATCTGCGCCCAGGTGCCGACCCTGCTCGCCGCCCAGCATCGCCTTGGCAGGGGCCTGGAACCAGTCGCGCCACGCGACGATCTGTCGTACGCCGCGAACTATCTGTTCATGCTGACCGGTGAGGAGCCCTCCGAACAGCACGCCCGGGCGATCGAGCGCTATCTCATCTCGACGATCGACCACGGGTTCAACGCATCGACGTTCACGGCGCGGGTGATCGCCTCCACCGGCGCCGACGTCGCGGCGTGTGTGGTCGGCGCTGTCGGCGCGCTGTCCGGTCCGCTGCATGGCGGTGCGCCGAGCCGGGCGCTTGACCTGCTCGACGCGATCGGTACGCCGGAACGCATCGACTCCTACCTCCGCCAGCAGATCACGAGTGGCGAACGCATCATGGGATTCGGACACGCGGTCTATCGCACGGAGGATCCGCGGTCACGGCTGCTACGGGACACTGCACAGCAGTTGGGCGGGGCGCGCGTGGATTTCGCGGTCGAGGTCGAAGCGCGGGTGCTCGATCTCCTTGCAGAGCTCAAGCCCGAACGCGAGCTGTACACGAATGTCGAGTTCTACGCGGGCGTGGTGATGGAAGACTGTCGGCTTCCGCGGGAGATGTTCACTCCGACGTTCGCGTCCAGTCGGGTGATCGGTTGGTGCGCCCACATCCTCGAACAGGCACGAGAACGCAAGATCATCCGGCCGGGCGCGCGGTACGTCGGCCCGCCACCCCCGCACCCGGTTCCGCCGCTCCGGCAGCGCTAGCCCGGGGCCGGGCCGGTATAGAGCGCCCGGGGCCGGAACCGCATCCGGTGCGGGTACTCCTCCAGACCATGCGCGATCATTCCGGCGATGCGCGCCAGGAGGAAGATCGCCTCACCCGATCCCTGCGTCAATCCAGCCTTGACAACGTACGC
>JBOHED010000015.1:0-4943 GCA_050700915.1 Actinopolymorphaceae bacterium
GAACGATCCTGCTCGGTGAGGGTCGGATGGCGCTGCCCGGGGACACGGTCGACATGACCGTCGAGCTGGGCAAGCCGATCGCGCTCGCCGCCGGGCTCGGGTTCGCGATCCGCGAAGGTGGTCGGACAGTCGGCGCCGGTACCGTCGTAGACCTGGATTGAAGGAAGGGTCAGAAGGCGTACGGGCGTACGGCTCTGGCGTTTCGCAACGTGTGTGCCCACCAGGTCAACTGGTCCAGCAGAGTAGCGGCGGCCAGATTGACCTGGTGGGCATCGCGTGGGTTTCCTGCGTCGTCGAAGCATCGCCGCGCGCCGTGGAAGCTCACCGTGTCCCGCACCGTCACCGCGTGCAGCTCCGCGAAGACGACGCGAAGGGGCTCGACCGCACGCAAGCCGCCGGACAGTCCGCCGTAGCTGACGAAGCCGACGGGCTTTGCCTTCCACTGCGTACGCACACTGTCGATCGCATGCTTCAACGGGCCGGGGAAACTGTGGTTGTACTCTGGGGTGACGACCACGAACGCGTCCGCGACCCCGATCCGATCGGTGAAGCCGGCGCTGGGAATCGGCGTGTCGGCGAGGTCGATGACGTCGACAGTCAGATCGGCGCGTTGCTTTGCCCGGCAGACGAACCAGGTCGCCACGACGGGTCCGAACCGTACCTCTCGCACGCTGCCCACGATCACCGCGAGCTGGACGGGTACGTCGGACATCACTGCGTACTCCTCGGGGTGATGGTGCGCGGTCGTGGAGAGCGTTTCATGCGACGGGCGATGAGTCCGCGTCCGCGGTCTGCAGGTCTTCGGCGACTGGACCGGTCACTCGTCGGGGCACCGCGCAGAGGGCCACGAACCCACCGCACGCGATCAGCGTGAGGACCACGACGCCGGTACGAAATCCGGCGATGCCGCCTCCGGCGAGACTCCAGCACAGGGCAGCGACCGCTGGCCCGACCGTGGTCGCGACGGTGCGGGCCGTCATCGCGAGGCCACCGGCGGTCCCCGCCATCCCCGCCGGAGTGGCGGCCAGGATCGCCGCGTTGATCGGCGTGTTGAACAATGCGGCACCGGCTCCGAGCACCGCGAGGCGCCAGGCGAGATCCACCAGACCTGCCGCTGCTCCCACGGTGACCATGGTGATCATCCCGGCCACCATGATCACGCTGCCGACTCTGGCGATCAGCATCGTGCCGTATCTGTCGGAGAGCACGCCGGCGACCGGGGAGATCGGTGCCATGACGCCCACGAAGAACAGCAGCGCGATCCCGGTCAGCTCCGGGCTTCCCGCCAGCACGTCGGCGATGAGGTACGGCAGCAGGAACACGATCAGCCCCATCGTGAGGCTCATGCACAACAACGCGATGAGCGCGGCGGCGAACGTACGCCCGCGTACCAACGTGAGCACCGGGCGCGCCGTAGGCAGGCGGGTCCACCACGTGCCGAGCGCAAGCGCGGCGAGCGTGAGTCCGCCGGCGACAACCGGGCGATCGTCCACCTGGTCGAAGGCGAGCAGGACGGCGGTGACGGTACCGCCCAGCAGCACCGCCTCGTGGAGCAACGTGAGGCGTGGCAACGGAAGGCCGCGACCAGGGCCGCTTCGTACCGTGCGAAACGCGAGCCACGCCACGACGAACAGCAGCGGGATCTTCATCAGGAAGACCTCGCGCCAACTGAACGCGCCGGCCACCAGTCCGCCCAGCGGGACCCCGGCCATGCCGCCGAGCGTCATGATCGTGACGATGGCACCGAACGCGCGGCCGCGTTGTTCCTCGCGGACGCTGCCGAGGACGATGGGCATGTAGACGGCCACGACGAGGCCGGCGGACATCCCCTGCAGCACCCGCGCGGCCAGCAGAATCCAGAACGCCGGTGCCAGCGCACCCAGCACACTGGCCAGGCCGACGCCGACCATCGAGAAGAGGAAGGTCGCCCGGACGTCGGCGCCGTCGACCCACCGACCGACGGGGATGGCGATCGCCGCCATCGGCAGGGCGTACGCCAGCAGCACCCAGGCCGTTGCGGCGGGGCCGACGCCTAGGTCGCGGCCCAGGCCGGGAAGCGTGACCGCGGCAATCGTCATCTCGGACGTGACGACGAGCATGGCCAACCCGAGCGCCGCGACCGGCCCCCATCGGGTGCGTTCCACGCCTGTGCTCATGGGCGTTCCTTCCCGTCGCTCAACGGTTGACGGCATCGCGGTGCACCCCTCGGGGGGCTGTTGAGGACGACCGTAGGACCTTAACCAATGTTGAGGTCAAGTCGCCGATCCTGAGGTCTTTCCCGACGAGCAGCGCCTCACAGAACTGTGCTGTACGATCATCGCCAGCGGGCCCGGGATGACTTATCCGAAGCGCCGGTGCAGGGGTGTGAAGCCGGCCGCGCTGGACATTGAAGCCGCCCCCACGTGTCCACCGGGCCCGCGCCAACTTTCCTTGCTGCGTACGGCGGTCCCGCCTACGCCGCGTTCGTGCCCCTTGGCCGCCGGTGCTGTAACTCGTGCACTGACGCTCACCGAGCACGAACGTTTCTCCGTACGCAGATACCGGTCGTCGATGGCGTTGAGCCCGATCCTTGCCCGCCGTCTTCGCGCCGCCTCGGCGCGTCCTGTTGGATGAGGGTGTCCCTCACGCGAGGCCGTGTTGGATGAAGGCGCCCCTCACGCGGACCTATTGGATGAGGGCGCCCCTCACGCGACGCCGTGTTGGATCAGGGCGCCCTTGCCGCGGCTGGGGGAGGTCCGCGTCGTCTACCATCGACAGAGTGGCCGCGGCGGGGGAGCCTGGCGCAAGGCCGACAGAGCCACGAGGTCAGGTCGGAGCCAGGCTCACATTCAGCGAGTCGGCCGACATTGAGCGTATGCTCCGCGGCCTGCTCCGTGCCGCATGTCGCGCTGTGGGTGCTTCTTGCGGCCTTTTCGTCTTTGTCGACCACGACGGTCAGGTCGAGAATTCCGTCAGGTTCTGTTCCGCTCCGACCGAGTCCGCTCCGACCGAGTCCGCTCGGACAGAGAGTCCGCTCGGACAGAGTCCGCTCGGACAGAACGCGATCCTCTCGGCACGCGAACCGAGTGCGAGCTGTTGCTGAGCCAACTAGAGGATCTCGAGCGGCCGGTCCGTCTCGATCACGTTCGGCCCCCGGGTCAGCGAGGTGAGGGGGAGTTGCCCAGTCTGCTCGGCGTTCCGATCCATGTCGATGATCGACGAGCCGCGCATTTCCTCCTGATCGACAAGAAGGATGGATTTACGCAGGAGGACGAGGAGATCGCCGTCGCGCTGGCCGATGCCGCGGCGATGGCGATGGCGATGGCGAACTCACGCCAACCCGATGCTGGGAGCCAGGAGAGGTGGCTCGAGGCGGAGGCGGAGGTCTCGCGGATCCCGTCCGGCATGGTCGGCTTGCGGGAGGCGGCAGGCCGGATCACCCAAGCCCTGCGGGACGTCTCCGGCGCCGACTACGTAGGGATCGTGCTCCTGGACCCGGCACAGCCCGACCTGGCCACCCTCGAGTCGGCAAACGGACTTGGCATGGAACGCATGACAGGGTCGCGCTTTCCGGTCCAGCACATCGCACCAGCCGTGCGTCTCATCCGGTCTGGTCATGCCGTGGTGAGTGAGGACTTTCCCGGGCAGAAGGGCTACGTGCGGCCGCCGGAATGGATGGAGGCGTTCGCTGACATTGGTCTGGGCATGGTGATGCCCCTGCTCGCTCCTGAGGAGATCGTCGGTGTGACGTTCCTCGGTTGGAAAATCGGTTCACCGGTGGAGACCGTGGCGGCCAGGGACGCGCACCACGTCGAGTCGTTCGTCAACTCGGCCGCTCTTGCACTTCGACAGGTCAAGCTCCTGCGAGAACGCAGCGACCAGGTGGTGTTCCACGAGCGTGACCGAATAGTTCGCGACCTCCGAGACGGTGTCATCGACCGGCTGTTCGCGATAGGTACCTGTCTGCACAGCGCTGCTGGCCTGACCGCGCGGCCGGAGGTAGCAGGCGGGTCAACGAGGCGATCTACGACCTCGATCACACCAACCGGGAGATCGTCTCGGCGATACTCCGACTCGACGACAGGACGGTGCGATCGCCTTTCCACTCGCGAGTACTGCGCGAGGTCGATGCCGCCGGTGCTCGGCTTGGATTCGCGCCCCGACTGGTCGTGGAGGGGGGTGATCGACGACGTACCACCCGAGCTCGAGCGGGTCCTGGAACTCGTCGTACGCGACGCCCTGGCACAGGTCACCGACCGGGAGGCGGTGACAGACGTCGAAGTAGTGCTGCACGTGACCGACGAACAACTCGTCCTTGCCGTCACCGACAACGGTGCCGATGTCGGCCGTGACGAGGAGACGGCGGCTCGCCGGCGTTCACTGCACACCAGCGCCGAGCACCTGGGCGGGTCGTTCGAGGTCCGGGCCACGAAGGCGGGCATGACCAAGGTGGTCTGGAAGGCGCCGCTTGGATGAGGGCCCCCCTGCGGCGAAGCGCACTTGGATGAGGGGCCCCCTGCGGCGAAGCGCACTTGGAGGAGGGCGCCCCTGTCGCGAACCTATTGGATGAGGGGCCCCCTGCGGCGAAGCGCCTTTGGATGAGGGCGCCCCTCATCCGACGTCAGCTGGCTGAACGTTCATCTCCTTGGCGGAAAAGGTGAGGTCAGGTTTCGGACACGCCGGTTCTCCGGTTCGACTGCTAGCGTCAATGGCTGGACGACAGGAGAGGTGAGCGATGGAGTCGACCGGAATCGGCGTTGTCGGGTGCGGCAATGTCAGCCGGATGTATCTGCCCATTCTGGCAAGGATTCCCGACCTCGACGTGGTGGCGGTCGCCGACGTCGACGCCGACCGGGCTGAGCAGACGAAGAACGAATTCGACATTCCGAGAGCGTCGTCGCCCGACGAGCTGATCGCCGATCCCGCCGTCGATATCGTGGTCAACCTCACGCCGATCGCGGTGC
>JBOHED010000016.1:0-4575 GCA_050700915.1 Actinopolymorphaceae bacterium
CATGGGCCTTCGGCATCGGTGCGGGCGTTGCGGCCACCATCAGAGCTATCGCCACTCCACTGGTGAAGATCTCACCGTCGATCGTCCCGGTGATGGAGGCGATCATGGTCATGGTGAGCTTGGGCCACATCGCTATCTGCACTGTCATGACGGCCAATGCCGCGGCCGTGGACTCGTACAAGATCGGTGACATCGAAGGCGGCGGCGGTTGGGACTCGATGGGCGATGCCGCCCTTCGATCGGTGGAAGACCTGATCGAGAAATACAAGCGCAAGGGCTTGAAGGGCCTTTCGGAATTCTCCGGGTTCTGATCGACGCCAACTAGTCTGGGACGAGATCCCAGAGGGGTGAACTGTGACACTGGAGAGCTGGGACTTCAACGATCTGCTCCGCAATCCTGAAGAAATCGTGGCTGCGCAGCGGCAAAACCTGGAGCGCGCCGAGGAGATGGAGCGCCGGATCGCCGAGGTGAGCGGATCGGCGACCAGTGAGGACGAGCGAATCACCGTCACGTACTCAGAGACGAACGGCATCGAGTCCATCACCCTCGATCCGCGAGTGATGCGGATGCCATCCGAAGACCTCGCGGCGGCGGTGGCCCAGGTGGCCAATGCCGCCCGGATGGATACGCGCGAACAGATGCAGCGGGTCGTGGATGAGACGATCGGTGAGCAGGGTCAGCCCGACCTGGCGGAGCTCGCCACGAACGCCGCTCAGGTGGAAGCGGCGATGAATGAATTCATGCGCGACACCATGACCATGGAGGGCGATCTCCAGAGCGCGATCGCTCGCATGAAGCGGATGGCCGAGGGCGGCTGACCGCTGCCTCTCACAAGGCAGTCTGCTGCTCCTGCCGCATCCTTTTCAGCCGCCACCCCAACAAGATCCAGATGCCGAACAGGGCCAGAGCCAGCGCGAGGACCACCACGTTGACCGGCCAACCGGGCTCGATCACGGAGAGGACGGCCAGGAGGCCGGCGCCGTACGTCACATAACGGACGACGGTGCGAGCCTGCTCCAGCCGGCGTCGGCGCTGGAGCGGCGCCGCGATCGTGAGCACGCTGGCCTCGGAGAGCCCGGGAATTGATGGATTCGAGTCGGCCGGCGCCACCTGCTCGACGTACGGAACGCCCAGGACGGTCGCGAAGGTTCGGTGCCGTTCGGCTGAATCGCCGGATGCCGCAAACGCCTCGCCGAGCAGCCGGGAACGATCCCTGCCCGATGCCGGCGTCGTGTGCAGAAGCTGGCGCGTGCCGAACGTCTTGGCAAAAGCCTCCAGCGCTGCGGCGTCAGCCGTGTCGACCGGACCGAGCGCCTCGCCATCCGGCTGGAAGAAGGTCACCCGGGAGGTCCCGGCTTCGGCTTCGGCTTCCCAACGAAGCACGCCGGCGCCGAGCAGGCGGGCGAGGAGCGGGGCGAAGCGGTCGGCCGCGGCGACGTGCATGGGAACGGCGGTCCAACCCTTGTCGTGGCTGATGCCGGTTCGGTCCCGCCAACCCGGTGCGAGGGTGCCGAGTGCATCGACGACGATGTCGACACTTGCTGGTGCCTGCACGACCGCTGATGTCATGTCCTGAGACTAAGGCGTGCCCCGTGGATCACGGAACCTACCTCTCGGTCGTGCTCGCCCTTGGACGCCCAAACCTCTTGGATGAGGGCACCCTCCGACGAAGGGCCTTTGGATGAGGGGCGCCCTCCTGCGCACCTATTGGATGAGGGGCACCCTGCTACGAAGCACGCGCGCGAAACCTGGTTGCCCGCCCGCGACGGCTGGGTGAACCATGAGGCCGCATGTACCGGATCTCATCCGTACGCGATGCGGGTCAGCTGAGCGCCGGCCTCGAACTGCTGGAAGCCGCGGCACCGGGCTCGATGGACCGCAATGGTCGCAACTTCCACCACTACTGGGCCCTTGTCCAGCAGAACACCGAGTCGGTGTGGTGCGCGGAGGACCGCGAAGGTGTGGTGGGGATCTTCCTCGGTACGCCACACCGTAGCCGGATGACCGACTACGACGTGGTGGTCGGTCCACACGTCGACCCGCACCTCGTGGTCGCCGACCTGGTGCGCGCGGGAGCGGCGGCTGCGCACGCACGGGGGCAGGTGCGCCTGATGTCGCACGACCCGCTGGACGGTGCGGAGTTCTACGAGACTATCGGCCACACGCCGACGATGCGGGTCCAGTTGGGCGGCGATGATCGCTGGGAGCGCCGCCGCGCGCTGGTCCGGGCGATGAGCGACTACCGGCTGTTGGACCTCGACGAGGACGCCGCATGGGGGGTCGCGGCACACTTCCGGATCGACCGGGTGGACGTCGGCCTCAAGGCTCAGCTGTCCGATGCGGCCGCGCAGCAGTATGCGATGCACATGATGCACGCCTGGTCGGATCCGGACGACCGGCCGCGATATGTGGTGAGCGGATACCCACGGTTCGTGCGTACGAACAACGCCGAACTGCGGCGGATCGATCCCGCCCTGAGCCAGGTCGCCCGCCAGCACGACGACACCTCGGAGCTGCGCGCGGGCAGGCCCGGACACGACCTGGTGCCGGCCGCGCGGGCGGAGCCGGTGACGTTCGCACACAGCATCGTTCCGGTCGACGTCGAGGTGGTGCTGGCGGGTGGCGACGGCGGCGACGACGACGTGGACCGCATCATCGAGGCGGCCCGGACGCTGCCGCTCGAACGCGGTCGGAGCTTCGCCGTCGAATGCCGCAAGGGCCGGGACAGCGTCGGCGGCCGGCATCCGGTCACCGCCTACACCACCCGCGACGTCGAGATCCGCGTAGGCACAGCGCTTTTCCACGCGCAGACCCTGCCGATCGACCTCGCCGCGCCGGAGCAGATCGTCTCGGTCTACCTCGAAGGCGACCGAGCGCTGCTCGGCCTCACCCGTCCGCCGTACGCCGACCAGCACCGCCGACGGGCGAGCCAGCCGACGTTGGTCTCACGCGCGGAGCACAAGCTGGCCGAGGCACTCGAGGTCTTCGACGTACCGCTGCCGGCTGGTGGTCGGGCGATGGACCTCGGCGCGGCGCCGGGCGGATGGTCGTACCTGCTGGCCGAGCGCGGTCTCACCGTCTACGCGGTGGATCCTGGCAGTCTTCACCCGAAGGTGGCCGCCCATCCGCGGATCGTCCACCTGCGGGCGCGGGCGGAGACGCTCGACCTCAGCAACGCTCGGGTCGACGTGCTCGTCAACGACACCAACCTCGATCCGGTCGACTCCGCGCGGCTGATGTGTGCGGTCGCCGAGCATCTGCACCCGGGTGGTTACGCGATCATGACGATCAAGCTGCCGTCCACCCGCCCTGGACCCGGCATCGCCGCCGCGCATGCCGTGTTGGCCGAGGCGTACGACGTCCTCGCCACCAGGCATCTCCCCCACAACCGCCAGGAGGTCACGACCCTGCTCCGCCGCCCGACCTCGGCCGGGATGACCTAGCTGAGGTGAGCGGTGCTTCGTTCCAGCAGGCCGAGTGCGGTCAGGTCGTCGTGGAGAGCACGCGCGATGTCGGCCAGCGTTTCGGTGAGGTCCTGGTGTCCGAGCATCTCGATCCGCCAGGGAAGTCCCTGGTACGCCATGACGGTACGGACGAGCCGCATCTCGTTCCACGCTTGGGTTTCGTCGATCATGACGCCAGTCAGTGACGCCAACGCATCGAGGTAGCTGGCAAAGAGGGCGCGCTGCTCGCGGCCGGTGTAGGTGGCCGTCCCGGCCAGCACGGTGGCGATGTCGTGGAACCGAGGCCGCAGGCCCATGGTCTCGAGGTCGAACATCACCAGCCGTCGCATGCCGTCGGCCACCGACCAGCCGACCTGTTGGAAGTACAGCTCGCCGTGGTTCAGCGCGACAGGCAGCGTCGCGATGGATTCGGCGGCTCGCCGGTACGCAGCGAACCAGCGGTCGGGATCGACCGCCACCGGTACGCCAGGATCGCCGGCCAGCGTTGTCAATGCCGCCTTGACGCGCGCGTGGAACCGTTCCTCCGGCATCCCCGGCGGAAGCGTGAAGAGTTCGGGCGGCGCCTGCACCGCGTTCAGTCGGGCGATCAGCAGGAGGAACTCGTCCGCGTCGTACGGCTCGATTCCCACCGTGGTAAGGAATTCGAGCACGATCACCTCGCCGCGGTCCCGAGCCACCACACCCAGCAGCCGCGGCGTGGGCATCTCGCGCGACGAAAGGTACGCGTATTTCGCCGCCTCCGCCCTCGCCGGATCCTCGCTCCGCTTGCAGAAAACCGTCTGCTCACGCGGCGAACCGTCGCGGCCGGCGTAGCCGAGGGTGAGGATGCAGGAGTTCGCACCCTTGTTCAGGCCCTGTTTCTCATGCGACACCCACGCGCGCGCCCCCTCCGCGGTGGTGAAGCCGGGAAGGCAGCTGCCGAGCTCCGCCCACGTCAGGTCGTACGGCAGTCCACCTGGGCGCGGCTCGATCGGCACCGGCGACAGGTACGCCGGCGTGAACCTGTTCGCCTGGGCGTCCATCGGGCTATGAGGGTGCGTCCGGTGCGGGCGACTGGGTGGGCGTCGAGCCGGTCGGCTCGGGTTCGGGGCACGTCGGTGACGGCGTGGG
>JBOHED010000017.1:0-16930 GCA_050700915.1 Actinopolymorphaceae bacterium
ACCTATGGCACAACGTGTTCGGCCACCACCGCACCGGACCACCACTAGCCGCCTGAAACCGCCCACCCGCCGCACAGGCCCGACCGAACAACCAAGTGGAAAAGCTGGGTAGACCAGCCCAACACCCCTGCCTACACCAAAACCACCAGCCGATCAGCCAAAACAAGATCACAAACCTACCCTGTCCACGGATCGAGTCTAAGGGCACGCCAAAGTATTACTTAACAGGGTTAGGGGAAGGCTTCTCACCAAATCCCCATCCTGTACCGCACCATCACAACGAGTGGACCAAGGAAGAATCACACACAAATCACGACCGGGGCCCTAACCCTCGCGGCGAACGACTCCTGCTCCGAGAACCGTCAGTGCTTGCTCTCCCTGCTGAGCCCAACTGTCACCAGACCTCAGTTACTTTTCCGCATGTGGGTCAAGTCCTTAAGTGTGGCGCGGTCCTAAGTCGCTCACCGTGCGAGCGAAGGCCCGGACGAGGTCGTTCTCCCGATCACCGCGCCACACCAAGGCCCACCGCAGTCGCCACGAGTCTCGGATAGGCACGTAACGGATGTCGGGCCGACTGTGGTACCTGACGACGTGAGCACCGAGGACGGAGACCAGGTCGCCTGCGCCGACGACCGTGAACAGTTCCTCCAGAGCCTTGTGGGGCGTGGCGTCACGCTCGATCCGGCGGCCACAGGGTGTCTGGAAGGGCGCGAAACCCTCCTCCCAATGGTCAGGCATGCCTGGAACTGACGGCAGCACGTGATTGCCGAGGACCTCGACGCTGACCGAGTCCTGGTCAGCCAGCCGGTGCCCAGGCGGCACCAGCAGGACCATCGGCTCGGAGAAGACTTCCGGCCCCACGATCAAGTTCGGATCCTCGATGGGGAGCCATGCCACCAATACATCGATGTCGCCGTTCCGAAGCGGACCGAAGGCGTCCAGGTATGGATTGTGGTGGAGTTGCAACCGCCATTCAGGATGCCGGGCGTTGAAAGTCTCCCAATACGGGCGCAGGTCATACGCATTGGCAGGGAGCATGCCGACGCGCAGGACGCCGGAGATGCCCTGGGCGGTCATCCTTGCCCGATGCATACTCTGGCGCAGCTCACGGTAGACCGGCTGCAGGTCGGCGCAGCTGCACGCCAAGGGGCGTGAGCTTGACGGCGCGGTTGGTGCGATCGAACAGGGCGCCGCCGATGTGGCGCTCCTGCTTCTTGACGGCCTGGCTGACCCGTGCGGTAGTGACGTGCAGGCGCGCGGCAGTACGGCCGAAGTGTAGCTCCTCGGCCAGCGTCAGGAAGATCTCAATATCGCGTAGCTCCACCCACAGCTCCGTTAGACATCAAGTCAAGATACGCTACTCAACGACGCGTCGATCTCGCCAGGACGTAACCGCAAACTGCGGTTCTGCGACCAAAACCGCGTTCAGAAGGTGCCGCGGTCGGTGGGCCTCTGGCCAGAATTCCTGTACGTGCTCGGCGGGGCTGCGCTCCACACAAAACAGGTCGCCCTCCGGGTCGGCCATCGTCACCCAGCCCGCACTCTCGGGCTTGCGATGATCCTCGCACCCGGTCGCGGCGATGCCCTTCAGCCGCTCGGCCTCTTCATCGGGTGACCCGTTGGTGGGCATGTTGTCGATGTGAATCCGGCGACCGATTCGTGGTTCATCGACCCGTCCGGGACCCGGGTTTGTGCACGGCCCTCGGTCATGTGGCGGGCTCCGGTCGGTACATTTCCGCAGATGTACGACAAACTCCCGGCCTCCTTGGGGGTGATCACGCCTGCCTGATCCTTTTCGGCGCCGCCGGGGCCAGGGGCTCACGGGAGGGTACGAGAAGTGCGGGCGGGGGCGCGCGAGACAATGGCGCCGCCCGGGACCCACTGCCTGCCGAGTTCCGATGCGACCCAGAGCGACGAGGTTTTCATGAGCACCACCGACTCAACCGCGGACAGCGCTCCGGCGAGCACCCCAGGGATCAGACCAGTCGGCCCGCTCGGCCCACCGGTCGCAGCCGGCGTCGGCGGGACCAGAGGGACCGGCGACACAGCCACCCCTCGCGAGTACGTCCTCACCCTCTCCTGCGCCGACCGGCTCGGGATCGTCCACGCGGTGTCCGGCTTTCTCGCCGAGCGTTCCTGCAACATCATCGACAGCCAGCAGTTCAGCGACCGCCTCGGCGGGCGGTTCTTCATGCGCGTCCACGTCCAGGCCGAGGGATCCGGGACGACCCTCGACGATCTCCAGGTCGGGTTCGCCCCGGTCGGTTCGTCGTTCGGAATGGACTGGCAGGTGTACGACCTCACCGTCCGGCAACGCCTGCTGGTCCTGGTCTCCAAGCAGGACCACTGCCTCAACGACCTGCTCTACCGCTGCCGGGTCGGCGCCGTCCCCGCCGACATCGCGGCGGTCGTCTCCAACCACCCCGACGCGGGCCCGATGGTGGAGTCGGTCGGGCTGCCGTTCCACCATCTGCCGGTCACGCCGGAGACAAAGCGGGACCAGGAGGAACGGATCCTCGAACTCGTGACCGAGCATCAGGTCGACCTGGTGGTCCTGGCCCGCTACATGCAGGTGCTCTCCCACGAGCTCTGCGAGAAGCTGGTCGGCCGGGCGATCAACATCCACCATTCGTTCCTGCCGAGCTTCGCCGGCGCGAAGCCCTACCACCAGGCGTACGAACGCGGGGTCAAGCTGATCGGCGCGACCGCCCACTACGTGACCGAAGTCCTGGACGAGGGACCGATCATCGAGCAGGAGGTGGCGCGGGTGGACCACTCGCTGACCGCACCCAAGCTCGCCGCTGTCGGGCGCGACCTGGAGAGCCTCGCGCTCGCCCGTGCGGTGACCTGGCACCTCGAGCACCGTGTCATCCTCAACGGGGCACGTACCGTGGTCTTCCGCTGAGCGGGCTCGCAGTTGCGTACGACCACCGGACAAGGAGCGGCATGACGGCACGGATTCTGGACGGCAAGGCGACGGCGGCGGCGATTCGCGCCGAACTGACCGGACGTGTCGAGGCTCTCACGGCCCGCGGCGTCACGCCGGGGTTGGGGACGGTGCTCGTCGGTGACGATCCGGGCAGTCATGCGTACGTCCGCGGCAAGCACCGCGACTGCGCCCAGGTCGGGATCGCGAGCTTCCAGGTGGAGCTGCCCGACACGGCCACCCAGGAAGAGGTCGAGGCGGAGGTCGCCCGCCTCAACGCCGACCCGGCCTGCACGGGGTTCATCGTGCAGCTGCCGCTGCCGAAGGGCTTGGACGCCAACCGCGTGCTGGCGCGGATGGATCCGGCCAAGGACGCCGACGGGCTGCACCCGGTCAACCTCGGCTGGCTGGTCCATGGAAAGACGGCGCCCCTGCCGTGCACGCCGCGCGGGATCGTCGAGCTGCTCAGGAGGTACGACGTCGAACTCGCCGGCGCCGAGGTCTGCGTCATCGGGCGCGGCATCACCGTCGGGCGTCCGCTCGGCCTGATCCTCACCCGCCGGTCGGAGAACTCCACAGTGACGCTGTGCCATACCCGTACCAAGGACCTGAGCGCCCACATTCGCAGAGCCGACATCGTGGTGGCGGCAGCGGGCGTACCCGGGCTCGTCACCGCCGGCATGATCCGCCCCGGAGCCGCCGTCCTCGACGTCGGCATCACCCGGACCGACGCCGGTCTGGTCGGTGACGTCGATCCGGGGGTACGCGAGGTGGCCGGCTGGCTGGCACCGATGCCGGGCGGTGTCGGCCCGATGACCCGCGCGATGCTCCTCACCAACGTCGTCGAGGCCGGCGAAGCCGCGGCTGGGGTCATTCCTTCCGGAGCGGAGCATCGCTGACCGGCGCGTGCGCCCACAGGCCGGTCAGCCACGCCAACACAATGATCATGAAGCCGAGCGGGATCAGCCACGGCACGTGCGTCGCGGCTCCCGTCCACATGACTGCTTGTCCTCCGAGCCGGATGCCCTCTACTTTCCGGGTCATGAACGCGGCGACGTACCGGCCCAGCGGGGTGTGCTTGTAGTGGTCGAGATCTGCTCGCCACACCAGTAGGACCGTTACCGCAACCGACGGCACGAACGCGACCACCGCCGCCCAGATCCACCGGCTCTCCCAGAGCAGCCAGGACGACGCGAAGGACGTCGCGAAGTCCGTCAGCAGCTTCAGCGGATGGATCTGGTGGTAGAGGAACCTCTCGGCACGTGTCATGGCAGCCTCAGCCGGGGACCGGTGCGCGAGCGGCGCCTGTCCCATTCGTCGAGGATGGGTGCGTACGCCTCCTCCAGGAAGGCGTAGAACTCCTTCATGGTGCGAAGTCGTTCCTGTCCGTCCGGAGGCTGGGTCTCCACGAGCCTCAGGCCGTCCTCGGCAAGGAGCCTCAGCTGTGTCGCCGCGGACATGTCCTGCCTGAGGAGCATTGTCCAGGCGTCGTCCCGCAGCCGGTAGCGGTCCCGGCGCTCGCCGGGTACGCCGAACCGCTCCACGAGATCGAGCCGGAGGAGCTGGCGGGTCGCCACGCTGACCGTGCTCCGGCTCGCACCCAACGCCTCGACCAGGTCGTCGAACGTCTGCTCCGGGGGGTCGCAGGTCAGCAGATGCCCCATCAGCCGCCCTGCCATCCGTGGCAGCCCGTTGTCCTCGAAGAACCGGCCGAGGCGGTCGGCGAAGCTGTGGAGACTCGCCTTCCTGGACGTCGTCATGGGCAGATCCTATTTGTTCGGTCACAACCGAACAAATAGGACTCTCCCGGTCGGACGAGCGTTTCAGGTCAGGAGCGCAGGCGCCAGCGTGCGGAGCAGGGCGAGGTCGAACCCACGATTGGGTGCGAGCGGCTGGATGAGTACGTGGTCGGCCCCGGCGTCGAGGTGTTCCTGGACCCTTGCGCGTACGGCGTCGACCGGTCCCCACGCGACGATCGCGTCGACCAGCCGGTCGCTCCCGCCTTCGGCGACGTCCTCATCGGTGAACCCGAGCGCGAGGAGGCTGTTCACGTAGTTGGGCATCTGGAGGTAGGGCGACATGTGCTCACGGCCGAGGTCCCGCGCCCTGCCGGCATCGGCCTCGACCAGGACCGCCTGCTCGGGGATGAGCAGCGGTCCCGCTCCGAGGATGTCCCGCGCCTGCGCGGTGTGCGTGGTGGGAACGAAGTACGGATGGGCGCCGTCGGTACGGTCCCGGGCGAGTTCCAGCATCTTCGGCCGCAGCGCCGCGAGGACACACGGGACCGGCTCCTTGGGCTCCGCCGCCACGTACGTCGCCGCGGCCATCTCCTCGAGGTAGCCACGCATCTTGGCGAGCGGACGTGCATAGGTGTGACCGCGGGCGGCGACGGACGGCTGGTGGCTCACTCCGAGGCCGAGGATGAATCTGTCGGGGAACGCTTCGCCGAGGGTCTTCGCCCCGGCGTTCATCGCGGTGGCGTCGCGACCCCACACGTTCGCGATCCCGGTACCCAGCGTGAGGCGCTGTGTCGCGGCGAGCAGCACGGCCGCATGGCTGAAGGGGTCCTTCGTCATCGGCGTGTCCGCCAGCCACAGTGAGCCGTAGCCGAGTTCCTCGATCTCGGCCGCGACGTCGCGGGCCTGGCTCGCGGGTAGTCCGTTGACGGCGAAGATCCAGGTGCCGACCTTTCCGAGGCGCTGCTTCACAGCTGTGGTGTCGGTGCTGGCTGTCATCTGATGGCTCTCCTCGAGTGTTGGCTCGTGCGTGTGGTCTCGTCTGTGGTCACGGTCGGCGGAGTGCGGCGAGAGTGGCCTCGGCGATGTCGGACAATGCGTCTTCGTCCCGCGTCGTCCTACCCAGCTGCCACATTCCCTCGACGACGGTGAAGACATAGCGGGCGAGCTGAGTGGACGGCAGGCCGCCACCGATCTCCCCGCTGGCGCGAGCACGGTCGATGACGCCGGCGACGTACGCCACGACCGCGTTCTGGTGCCCGGCGATGACCGCCGCGACCTCGGTGTCGCCGGGGAGAAGTTCGAGCGTGGTGTTCGCCGTCAGGCACCCCCGCCCACGGTTCTGGTCGGCCGCGAGCCTGGCGTGGCGCAGCAGGTGCTGGCGGATGCCGTCCAAGGCCGACGATCCGGCCGACATGTCGGCGTGCATTCTGGCGAGGCTCCGCGCGCAATGACGGCGCAGGGCCGCGACGAAGAGCTGGTGCTTGTCACCGAACGCGGCGTACAGGCTGCCGCGATGGAGTCCGGTCGCTGCGGTGAGGTGGGTGAGGGACGTCGCGTGGTAGCCGTACTGCAGGAACGCCTCGATCGCGGCGTCGAGCGCCTCGTCGAGGTCGAACTCCCGGGGCCGCCCGCGGGCAGCTCTCGGCGCGGCGGCGGTCCCGGGGTTCGTCGTCACCACATCCGTCATTATATGACCAGTCGGTCAACAAATAGTGCGGAGGCGATGTGCGGAATCTCCGTCTCCGCCCGACTCCTGCCTCGTTCGCCAGGTTCTTGCGTCACACTGGATCGGTGGGTCATCTGGCGGCCGTCGCCATGGGGGAGACTGGTGCACATGCGTGAGGTCGTGATCCTCGGCTCGACCGGCTCGATCGGCACCCAGGCGATCGACGTCGTACGCCGCAACCCGGACAGGTTCCGCGTCGTCGGTCTGGCCGCGGGAGGTGGCCAGGTCGAGGTCCTCGCCCGCCAGGCGCTCGAGCTCGGCGTCAACGTCGTCGCGGTCGCGAAGGCGAGTACGGTCCAGGACCTCCAGTTGGCGATCTACGCCGAGGCGCAGAAACGCGGATACAGCGCCGGGGAGTTCGCGATCCCCAAGATCCTCGCGGGCCCCGACGCCGCCAGCGAAGCGGCCCGCTGGCCGTGCGACGTCGTACTCAACGGCATGACCGGCTCGGTCGGGCTGGCACCCACGCTGGCCGCGCTCGAGGCCGGGCGCACCCTCGCCCTCGCCAACAAGGAATCGCTGATCGCCGGTGGCCCGCTGGTCAGAGCGACCGCGAAGCCCGGCCAGATCGTCCCCGTCGACTCCGAGCACACTGCGCTCGCGCAGTGCATGCGCGGCGGTCGGCGCGAGGAGGTACGCAAGCTGGTCGTCACGTGCAGCGGCGGCCCGTTCCGTGGTCGCAAGCGGGCCGATCTCACCGACGTGACTCCGGAGAAGGCGCTGGCACATCCCACCTGGAACATGGGCCCGGTCGTCACGATCAACTCCGCGACCCTGGTCAACAAGGGTCTCGAGGTCATCGAGGCGCACGAGCTCTTCGACATCCCGTACGACCGGATCGAGGTCGTGGTCCACCCGCAGTCGATCGTGCACTCGATGGTGGAGTTCCACGACGGCTCGACGCTCGCCCAGGCCAGCCCGCCCGACATGCGGCTCCCGATCGCGGTGGCGCTTGGCTGGCCGGACAGGGTGCCGGATGCCGCGCCGGCGTGCGACTGGACGAAGGCGTCCACCTGGGAGTTCGAACCGCTCGACGACGAGGCCTTTCCCGCGATCCGGCTCGCCCGCGAGGCCGGCGAGCACGGCGGTGGGGCGCCCGCGGTCTACAACGCCGCCAACGAGGAGTGCCTCGCGGCGTTCGTCGCCGGCCGGCTGCCGTTCCTCGGCATCGTCGACACCGTGGCACACATCCTCGGCGAATACACTCGCGGCGACACGCCGGCCACCAGCGGCTTCTCGACCCTCGCCGACGTGCTCGCCGCCGAGACCTGGGCCCGGTCCCGCGCCACCCAGCTCATCGCGTCACCCGCCGCCATCCCCGACGAAAAGGATCCGTCCGCATGGACCTGATCGCGATCTTCGGAGCCGTCGTGTTCTTCACCGGCGTCCTCGCGTCCATCGCGCTCCACGAGGTGGGGCACATGCTGCCCGCGAAGCTGTTCGACGTCCGGGTGACGCAGTACATGGTCGGCTTCGGCAAGACACTGTGGTCGCGCAACCGGGGCGAGACGGAGTACGGCGTCAAGTGGATCCCGTTCGGTGGCTACGTACGCATGATCGGGATGTTCCCGCCAGCCCGCGACGGCAGGCTCCGCCGGTCGAGCACCGGACCGTTCCAGTCCCTGGTCGAGGAGGCGCGTTCCGCCTCCGCGGAGGAGAGCCCACCCGGTCAGGAGCACCGGCTCTTCTACACCAAGACGTGGTGGCAGAAGCTGATCATCATGAGTGGCGGCCCGCTCATGAACGTGTTCCTCGCGATCATCCTCTTCGGCATCGTCCTGATGGGCTTCGGCACGTTCGTACCCAAGCCTGTCGTCCAGGCGGTACCCGACTGCGTGATCCCGGCCAGTGAGGGCCAGCGCAAGTGCACCACCGAGGACCCGATCGCGCCGGCGGCGAAGGCGGGTCTCCAGCCGGGTGACGAGATCGTGGCCTTCAACGGCAGCCCGGTGTCGTCGTGGAACGAGATCTCGACCCACATCCGCGACGCCGGTGCCGGCGTGGTCACCATGACCGTCGAGCGTGACGGCACCACGCGAGACCTGAGGGCCAACCTGATCGCCCAGGACCGGCCCAACCCCGACAATCCTGCCAGGACCGAGCGGGTCGGTTACCTCGGCATCTCACCGAAGATGGTGCACGAACATCACGGCCCGCTGGCGGTGTTCAGCGAGATGGGCCGGCTCACCGGGCTGACCGCGCAGGCGATGCTGCACATCCCCGAACGCATGGTCGGCGTCGCCCAGGCGGCATTCGGCGCCGAACGCCAGCAGGACAGCCCGATGAGCATCATCGGCGCCAGCCGGGTCGCCGGGGAGATCGCCACGTTGGAGATCCCGGTGTCCACCCGCATCGCCGGGTTCATCCAGTGGTTGGCCGCGCTCAACCTCTTCGTGGCACTGTTCAACTTCATCCCACTGCTGCCGCTGGACGGCGGGCATATCGCCGGTGCCTTGTACGAAGGCGTCCGCCGCGCGTTCGCCCGGGTTTTCAACCGGCCAGATCCGGGCTACGTCGACGTGGCGCGCGCACTGCCGATCGCCTACGCGGTGGCGAGCGTCCTCGTCCTGATGGGGGTCCTGCTGATCTACGCCGACATCGTCAATCCCGTACGACTGCCGGGCTGAGCCGGGTTGGACAATGGCGATGTGGACAACGAAGCGAAGGACAGATGGTGACAAGCGTTGATCTAGGGATGCCCGCGGCACCGCCGCCCACCCTCGCCGAGCGTCGCAAGACCCGGCAGATCCGGGTCGGCAAGGTGCTCGTCGGTGGTGACGCGCCGGTGTCGGTGCAGTCGATGACGACGACTCCGACGACTGACATCAACTCCACGCTGCAGCAGATCGCGGAGCTCACCGCGAGCGGGTGCGACATCGTGCGGGTCGCGGTGCCGAGTCAGGACGACGCCGACGCCCTGCCCGCGATCGCGCAGAAGTCGCAGATCCCGGTGATCGCCGACATCCACTTCCAGCCGAAATACGTCTTCGCCGCGATCGCCGCAGGGTGCGCCGCGGTCCGCGTCAACCCCGGCAACATCAGGAAGTTCGACGACAAGGTGGCCGAGATCGCCAAAGCCGCGACCGATGCGGGCGTGTCGATCCGGATCGGGGTCAACGCCGGATCGCTCGACCCGCGCCTGTTGGAGAAGTACGGCAAGCCGAGTGCCGAGGCGCTGGTCGAGTCGGCGCTCTGGGAGGCGGGCCTGTTCGAGGAGCACGGGTTCGGCGACTTCAAGATCTCGGTCAAGCACCACGACCCGGTGGTCATGGTCAAAGCGTACGAACTGCTGTCCGAGCAGTGCGACTACCCGCTCCACCTCGGCGTGACGGAGGCGGGTCCGGCGTTCCAGGGCACGATCAAGTCGTCCGTGGCGTTCGGCGCCCTGCTGGCCAAGGGAATCGGCGACACCATCCGGGTGTCCCTGTCCGCACCTCCCGTCGAGGAGGTCAAGGTCGGCATCAAGATCCTCGAGTCGCTCAACCTGCGGCCACGCAAGCTCGAGATCGTGTCCTGTCCGTCGTGCGGACGGGCCCAGGTCGACGTCTACAAGCTGGCCGACGAGGTGACCGCAGGCCTGGAGGGCATGGAAGTACCGCTGCGGGTGGCGGTCATGGGCTGTGTCGTCAACGGACCGGGCGAGGCGCGGGAAGCCGATCTCGGGGTCGCCTCGGGCAACGGCAAGGGTCAGATCTTCGTCAAGGGCGAGGTCGTGAAGACTGTGCCGGAGAGCGAGATCGTGGAGACGTTGATCGACGAGGCGATGCGGATCTCGGAGGAGATGACCCGATCCGGGGTACCGTCGGGATCACCTGAGGTCGAAGTGCGCTAGCCGGTAGCGCCGCGGAAGGAGGGCGGATGCTCGAGACCACCGAGCGGGTCCGACTCCTGCACGCAGGAGACCTGCGGGCTGTCCGCCGGGTACTCGATGCCGACCCGGTGACCAACGTCTTCGTCGACGCCCGTGTCGAGGCGGCCGGCTCGGACCTGCGCCGGATGGGCGGCCAGCTGTGGGGCTTCGCCCGACGCGGCAGGCTGGTGTCGCTGTGCTATGCCGGTGCCAACCTCGTGCCGGTGGCCGCGACGTCGGCCGCTGTCGGTGCCTTCGCCGAACGTGCGCTGCGCGCCGGGCGGCACTGTTCGTCGGTGTGGGGACCCCGTGACGCGGTGGCCGCACTGTGGGACGTGCTCGAGCCGTCCTGGGGCGCCGCCCGTGGAGTCCGGGCCGACCAGCCGTTCCTGACGTTGCGGCACGAGCCTGGGGTGCGTCCGGATCCGTTCGTACGCAGGGTCACGATGGCTGAGCTGGATCTCGTCTACGACGCGAGCGTCGCGTTCTTCCGCGAGGAGCTGGGCGTGTCACCCGAGGCGAGGGACGGTGGAGCCTACTACCGGTCCCGAGTGGCCGAGCTGGTGCGAAAAGGCCGCGCGTTCGCCCGGATCGAGGACGGCCAGGTCGTCTTCAAGGCCGAGATCGGAGTGGCGACCCGGCGTACGTTCCAGGTGCAGGGGGTCTGGGTACGCCCGGACCGGCGCGGGGAGGGTCTTGCGGCGCCGGGGGTCGCGGCTGTCGTCGCCGCTGGGCTGCGCGATGTCGCGCCGGTGGCGACCTTGTACGTCAACGACTTCAACCTCGCGGCGCGCCGGGCCTACGCACGGGTCGGATTCACCCAGGCAAGCACCTTCATGACCGTCCTGTTCTAGGCCCCGCCGCTGTCACGTGCCGGGATGCGCGATGGGAAGCCCGATCGACGCGGCAGAGGCCAGCAGGCCCTTGTCGTAGGTGACGAATGCCGTCAGCTCGTCGCCGAAGGCGGCGGAGGCGGTCGCCAGGTGGATGGCGTCAAGTGACCGGAGAGCGGAGTCCTGGTAGGCCGCCGCAGTGGCGCGTACAAGGTCGTCGATCTCGTGCAACGCGATGCGCTGAAGCACCGCCGGTACCGCGCTGAGGAGCGCCGGGTCGCTTCGGCGCAGGGTGCTCGGCAGCCACGGCGCGTCTGGTCCGTCGAGTTCAGCTCGAGACACCGAACTTGTCGGCGCGGGCCACGCAGTAGGAGCGGGTGAGCTGGCTTTCCAGAGCGTCATAGACAGTGTCGATCAGGCAGACCGCGATGTCCTCGTCCGCGGGCTTGGGCGGAGTGGGCCGCATCGGCGGACGTACGTGTGGACGCGCGCTGTGCCGCTCGGCCAGTAGTCGAGACGAACCCCGGTCTCTGCCTCGACCGCTTCGGCCAGGGTTCTGGTATGTGCGAAGGAGGTCTCTCCGGTGGATTCCAGCGCCGTCATCAGCCACCAGCGCAACGCGGGATCGGTGTGGCGCAACGCGAGCGTGGCGAACTCCACCAGGTGTTCACGGTGCAGGTCCATGTCGTGGTCGAGATAGAGAAACTCCAGGGTGCCGCTGGCGTTGAATCCGAGCAGATCATCCAACCCCAGCTGATCCCAGTCGTTCAGGAACCCCCCGCTGTGGGTGGTCAGTTCAGCGGCCCACACGTTGATGGCGTTGTGCCGCGTCGGCGGGATCCGGGTAGCTGAACGCGTACTTGGCAAGGTCTCGGTAGCCGAGGATATCCATCGTCCACAAGGGGATGAAGGCGCAGAGGTGCTGGCGTGGTGAGAGCCGGTCGTCATGGGCGAGCCAGTCGTAGAACGGATGCCGTGCGGCCCGATCTCGCCGCGCTTCGAGCACCTGCAGGCGCTGCCGCCTTGAACATGATGTGTCCAGTGGCTTCTGACGCCTCGGAATGGGCGAAGCGGACCAGAGGGTCATCGCCGTCGGCCACACCCATGGAGATGTACGTCATGCCGCAGCGGCGAAACAGTTCCTGTTCCGGCGACAGGTACAGCCACCACAAGGTATCGCTCGCCCGCCAGGAGATCCGGCCGTCGAGGCCGAGCGCGCGCCAGTCCTCCAGGAACAGGCGCGAGTGCGTCTCGTCTTCGAAGGTGCCGCTGTTGATCACCCACTGCAACTCGTCCTGGGGTTCCCGGAATCGGAGCACTCAGCGGTTCATGTCACTGAACGCCATGATGAAAAGCGCACCCATCGGTGCCCAGTCGAAACGGTGCTCCAGCGGGACGCTCGCTGACCGCAACCAGCGGAAGAACGGATGGGTTGAGGTCTCTGCCTGGCGGGCGTCCCGCAGTTCGACTACTGCTCGCATGGTCCACTCCCTGATCTGCGCAGAGTGATCTGTGAGTGTGGCGATCGTGCGGTGTCGTCGATGCTGCCAGCGACGCTGGAAGGACGCCACGGTGTTGGCCGGAGTGGGCCGGTTGTCCATCCGGGCTTGGCGGTCCGGGCTCAGCTGTAGCGGTAGGCGGCGTCGGGAACGTCGGTCACGAACATGTGGCCCGGCGCGTGAGTGATCGCGAACGGCGGTCTCGAGGACATGACCGCCGCCTGGGGTGTCGTGCCGCACGCCCAGAACACCGGCAGCTCGTCGTCCCGGATCGGCAGGGCGTCACCGAAGTCCGGCCGCCCGAGGTCGCTGATGCCGAGCCCTTCCGGGTTCCCGACCGCGACCGGCGCCCCATGGGCACTCGGTATGGCGGCCGTCACGCGGACCGCCGTGGGGACCAGATCCGACGGGATCGGCCGCATCGTCACGACCAACGGCCCACGCAGCCGACCGGCGGGCCGGCAGCGGCGGGACGTCACGTACATCGGGACGTTGCGGCCCTCCTCGACGTGGCGGAGGGGGATTCCCGCCGTGCGGAGCGCTGTCTCGAATGTGAAGCTCGAGCCGATGAGAAACGCCACCAGATCCGGGCGCCAGTAGCGCCCCACCTCGCCCGGCTCGTCGACCAGTGCGCCGCCGCGCCAGACGCGGTAGGCGGGCAGGTCCGTACGCAAATCGGCGCCAGGCGCCAGCTCGGTCCGGGCCGACCCCGGATCGGTGACGTCGAGCACCGGACACGCGCGCTCGTTGCGCTGGGCGAAGAGGAGGACCTCGTACGCCCAGTCCGACGGCACCGCGATCAGGTTGGCCTGGGCGAAGCCGGCGGACCATCCGGCGGTCGGTGCGACGGTTCCTTTCCGGAACAGCGCCCTCGCCCGGGCCGGCGGGATGTAGGCCATCCCCGTCGTGTCGGGGCTGAGTTGGCTGAGCGCGCCGGCGGCGAGGGTGTCCCGCGCCGGTACCGGTGTGGGAGCGGCCATCATGACAGTCCTTTCCAGCGCCTGAGTCAGGTGAGCTCACGGCCTCGGGTTTCGGGCAACCCGAGCAGCGCCAGCACCGCGATGCCGTAGGCGGCCGCCCCGAACGTCATGGCACCGCCGAGCCCGACGCTCGTCGCCAGAAACCCCACCCCGGCCGGGAAGAACGCTCCCATCGCGCGGCCGAAGTTGTAGGTGAAGCCCTGCCCGGTTCCGCGCAGCGAGGTCGGGTAGAGCTCGGACAGGAACGCGCCGAACCCGCTGAAGATCGCCGAGGCGCTGAAGCCCAACGGGAACCCCAGCACCAGCACGAGCGTGTTCGCACCCATCGGGATCTGGGTGTACGCCAGGAGCAGCACTCCGGACAGCGCCGCGAACAACGTGAACGTGCGCTTCCTGCCGAGCCGGTCGGTCAGGTGGCCGCCGGTGAGATAGCCGGCGAACCCACCGGAGATGAGGAACGCCATGTAGCCGCCGGTGCCGACGACCGTGAGCTGGCGGTCGGTGGCGAGGTACGACGGCAGCCAGGTGGCGAGGGTGTAGTAGCCGCCCTGCACACCGGTGGCGAGCAGGGCGGCGAAGAAGGTCGTCGACAGCAGCCGACCCCGGAAGATCGCCGGAAAGGAACCGGCCGTGGCACGCTGCCGGTGCTGCGTGGCGATGGGCGCGTCGGTGACGTGTCGCCGGATGTAGAGGATGAGCAGCGCGGGCAACGCACCCGTCCAGAAGAGGATCCGCCACGCGAGGTCCTCGGGTGCGAACGAGAACACCAGTGTGTAGACGACCACCGCCAGCCCCCAGCCGACCGCCCAGGCGCTCTGGACCGATCCGATGACCTGACCACGGTGGCGGGTCCGTGCGTATTCCGCGACCAGGATGGCACCGGTCGCCCACTCACCGCCGAAGCCGAACCCCTGCAGGGCGCGGAAGACCAGCAGGGTCTCGTAGTTGGGGGCGAAGCCGCAAAGCACGGTGAAGACGGCGTAGGTCGCGACGGTTATGAGGAGCATGCGGGTCCGGCCGATCCGGTCGGCGAGGACACCGGCGAGGGCGCCGCCCAGGGCGGACACGACCAGCGTGACGGTCGCGAGCAGACCGGCCTGACCGGTCGACAGGCCGAGCGTGGCGGCGATGGCGGCCAGCGCGAGGGGGAGAACCTGGAAGTCGTAGGAGTCGAGTCCCCAACCTCCGAACGCACCGACGAACGCGCGGCGCCCGCGCGGACCCAGGGTGCGGAACCACGCGAAGGCGCGGTCGTCATCGGGGACGAGAGTCGGTGCGGATGGCGACGTCATGGTGACCTCACAGTTTCCACAGAAGGGATGAGGGTCCACAGAAGGAGTTGAGGCGAGCGGGTGGACCCGCGTCGGCAGCCACGTTGCATTGCCGGCGCGAGGTGCGGCGCTGCGGTGACGTGTCGCACGATGCTATGGTTCACGTTAAGGATTGTTGAACGATTCCACAAGATCTCTGACGTGACAGGACAGGCGGAAGATATTCATGGCGGCGGAGGTCGCGGTCGAGTCCGGCCTCGAAGGTGATCGGGCCCGGTTGGGTCGCACCAGCACGGCAGGACGGGTCGCCGACATCCTCCGCGACCGGATCGCGGAGGGGTACTTCCCGCCTGCTGGACGTCTCCCGGAGGACGAGATCGGCCGCGCGCTTGGCGTCTCGCGCAACACTCTGCGGGAGGCGTTCCGGCTGTTGACCCACGAACGGCTGCTCGTGCACGAGCTGAACCGTGGCGTGTTCGTCCGCCGCCTGTCAGCCGAGGACGTGGTGGACCTCTTCCGGCTACGCCGGGTGCTCGAGTGCGCGGCGGTGCGCGTGGTCGGTTCGCCGCCGCCAGACCTGCGCGGATTGCAGGACGCCGTCAGGGCCGGCCGGGCGGCCGCGCGCCGCCGCGGCTGGCAGGACCTCGGAACCGCGAACATCCGTTTCCACCAGGCGATCACCTCGCTCGCCGGAAGTGCGCGTATCGATGAGGTGATGCGCGGCCTGCTCGCCGAGCTACGCCTTGTCTTCCACGCGATGGCAGACCCGCGCCGGTTCCATGAGCCCTACCTCGCTCGCAATATCGAGATCCTCGGCGCGCTCGAGGCTGGCAAGGGCAAGGTCGCCGAACGGCTGCTCGGGCGCTATCTCGACGACGCGTTGGCCCAGTTGGTCGACGCCTATGCGACGACAGCCGACACCAGCCCGACGAAGGAGCGATCAAGGTGACTGGCCGCGCGTGGCAGTTCTGGATCGACCGGGGCGGCACCTTCACCGACGTGGTCGCTCGAGCGCCGGACGGCTCGCTGCGTACACACAAACTTCTCTCGGACAACCCCACACGCTACGCCGATGCCGCGGTCGAGGGTGTACGCCAGCTCCTCGACCTCCGCACCGACGAACCAGTGCCCGCCGAGCTGGTCGAGTCGGTACGAATGGGGACGACCGTCGCGACGAACGCCCTGCTCGAACGCACCGGCGAACGCACCGTTCTCGTCATCACCAAGGGATTCGCCGACGCGTTGCGGATCGGCTACCAGAACCGGCCGCGCATCTTCGACCGGCACATCGTGCTGCCCGACCTGCTCTACGAACGCGTGATCGAGGTCGACGAACGCATCGCCGCGGACGGCACCGTCCTGTGTCAACCCGACCTTGACGCTCTCGGAGGTCCCCTCCAGCAGGCGTACGACGACGGCATCTGCGCGGTGGCCATCGTCTGTCTGCACAGCCATCTCCACCCTCAGCACGAGCAGTCGATCGCCGAGCTGGCCGAGCGGATCGGCTTCGGCCAGGTGTCGACCTCGGCCGAGGTCAGCCCGCTGATGCGGGTGGTACCGCGTGGTGACACCGCGGTGGTCGACGCGTATCTCTCGCCGGGGCTTCGGACCTACGTCGACGAGACGGCGCGCCAGCTCGCGGGCGTCCGGCTGATGTTCATGCAGTCCACCGGCGGGCTCGCCGAGGCGGGTCACTTCCGCGGCAAGGACGCGATCCTGTCCGGTCCGGCCGGTGGCATCGTCGGCATGGTCCGGATGTCGCGGCTCGCCGGACACGACAAGGTGATCGGCTTCGACATGGGCGGCACGTCCACCGACGTCTCGCACTACGCCGGTGCCTACGAACGCGTCTCCACCACGACGATCGCCGGTGTCCGGCTGCGTGCGCCGATGCTCGACATCCACACCGTCGCGGCCGGCGGTGGGTCGATCCTGGCTTTCGACGGCGCCCGTTACCGGGTGGGCCCCGACTCCGCCGGCGCCGATCCCGGTCCGGCGTGTTACCGCGCCGGTGGGCCGCTCACCGTCACCGACGCCAACGTCATGCTCGGCCGGATCCAGCCGGCGTACTTCCCGCAGGTCTTCGGGCCGGACGGCGACCAGCCG
>JBOHED010000018.1:0-7657 GCA_050700915.1 Actinopolymorphaceae bacterium
GAACTGACCGGTGCCGCCACGCTGACGGTCTGTTCGGACTCGGCGGTCGTGCCCTCGCTCCCGGTCGCGGTGAGCCGGACGGTGTAGCGACCGGTCGAGGCGTAGCTGTGCGACGCGGTCGCCCCGGTGCCGGTCGAGCCGTCACCGAAGTCCCAGGCGTAGGACGCCACCGCACCGGAGGGATCGGTGGAGTCACTGCCGTCGACCTCGCAGCCGAGTCCGTCACACGCCACCGCGAACGCCGCCGCAAGGGGCTGGTCCGGGTCCGCGGCGGTCACCGTCTTCTCCACGGAGTCGGTCTCGCCGGAGTCGTCGGTGACGGTGAGCGTCACGGTGTAGGTGCCGCCCTCGGCGTACGTGTGCCGCGGCGTCGCGCCGGTGCCGGTCGAGCCGTCACCGAAGTCCCAGGCGTAGGACTCGATGGCGCCGTCCGGATCGCTCGAACCCACCGAGGTGAAGTCGCAGCTGAGGCCGTCGCAGGTGCTGGACGCCATCGCGGTCGGCGACCCTTCGGCCGTCATGCCGGGGTCGGTGAACAGGAACATCGCCCGGGAGCGCCAGTCGTTGCCGTCGACGCCAGGTCCGCTCACCACCGTCGCGGTGCCCGCGACCGGCTTCCCGGCACTGAAGTCGACCCGGCGCAGGTTGCCGTCCGCCGACGACCCGAAGTAGAGCTTGCCGCCGACCAGGAACATGCCGCTGACCTTGGAGAAGTCGACGCCGGTGACACTGCCACTCGCGGTGAACCGCTCGGCGCCGACCGCCTGGCTCTCGACCGAGAAGTAGCGGGAGTACAGCGAGGTCGACCCCGTGCGGGTGTAGTAGAGCTTTCCGCCGGAGGCGAACATCCCGGTGGCCGCGGCGACGTCGGAGTGCCAGGCTGCATCGGAGACGAGTTGGTCGGCGAGATTGATGGTCGTGGCGGAGCCGTAGGTCGACCCGTCGAACGTACGCCGGTCGAAGGTGCCGTTGGACCAGCCGGTGTAGAGCGTGTCACCGAGCATGAACCCGGCCCTGATGTTGCTCCAGGCGAGCCCACCGGCGGGAGCGGCGGTCGCGGCACCGACCGTCGTACCGTCGTAGCTCCGCTTGCGCGGGGCCGGGTTGGTTCCGGTGGCCGGTACGGAGTAGATGTCGGAGGGCAGCTGACCCGCGGACGGCCGGGGCACGCCGGTGCCACCGGAGAGCGGGAAGAACGCGATCCGCCCGTGGTACTCCCAGTTGCCGATCCGGTCGGTGTCGCTACCGACCCACAGGCCCTGCGAGGTGGCGACCATGTCGAAGACGCCGACGCCGCGGGTGCGCCCAGGGTTCCACCGCAGCGGCATGCCGTTGGCCGGGTCGAGGGCGGCAATGCCGTCGCGGCTGATCGCGCCCGCGCCGGCCCGGTCGGCTGGACCGTGTGGGTTGTTCTGCCAACGGAAGTGGCCGCCGACGTAGACCGCCGTGCCGGTGATGGCGACCGAGAAGTGGGTGTCGCCACCGGTGTAGTCGACCCAGGTCGGCGTCACCCCGGCCCCGCTCGCGCCGGTCTCGAACCGTGCCGCCGTGTCACACGACGCCGGCGGACCGCCTTGGTAGCCGCCCGTGGTGACGACGACGAAGTACGAACCGTCCGGCGCGAGATCGACGTCGCGCATGTAGGTGGGGAACGACGCGTTGCACGTCGAGGTGTAGAAGTCGGTCTTCCAGTTGGCGACCGACGCCTTGGTCCCTCCGAGGTCGAGCATGGCGATCTGGGTGCGCGGTTGGCCGTCGACCGCGGTGAAGTCGCCGATCGCCACCAGCCGCGAACCGTCGGGAGTGATGTCGATCTTCAGGATCTGCAGGAAGCCGGCCGCGGTCCGCTGCCCGGAGAAGACGACGCTCTGGTACGGGTCGAGGGCGCCCGTCGCCGGGTTGAGCGTGGCGAGTGCCGCCTGCTTCTTGCCTCCGACGTACCCGAAGGTGCCGGCGATCCAGAGTCGGCCCTTCACGAGCTTCAGGTCCTTGACCCTGCCGTTGAGGGCCGGCGTCGTGAACCCGGAGGTCAGCTTGCCGTCGGCGAGGTTGATCCGGGCCAGGCTCTTGACCGGCTGGCCGTTGACAGCGTCGAAGAATCCACCGGCGTAGACGGACTTGCCGTCGCTGGAGACGGCAAGCGTGGCTACCTCGTCGTCGACCTGCGGCACGAAGCTGGTGCTGACCGCACCGGTCGTGGCGTTGAACGCCACCAGGTTGGAACGGTTGTAGACCGTCTTGCCGTCGGCGGAGCTGACCTGGGTGAACGCACCACCCAGCACTACCGTGTCGCCGACCTGGACGATGGCCTTCACATGGCCGTCGAGAACGTGCGGCGTCGAGTTGGCCGGGTTGGCACTGACCACCTTCGACTGGGCCGTCTGCACGGCCTCGGCCTGGTGCGGGACGAGGGTGGCGGGCACGGCGACACACAAGACGGTGGCCGCGACGCCCAAGCGGCGCAGTAGCAACGTTCCCCCAACGGACAGCGGCGGGCCGCGCTCCGACGACACGAAGGGGAGGGAGCGATCGGCGGACAGTCGACAAGTGCCAAAATGCGTAACGGGTGCCAAATGCGTAGAGCATCCTGCCGGCCGATGACCATCGCGTGCAAGTGGAACGGCGACAATCGTCCGGGAGTATTCGTAACGATCCGCGACCGGTGGCCGGCGTCTCGTATCCTCAGGGCTGCCGGAGACCCTTCCTCTCGTGCGCATCCTCCCCGCGGCGCAGCCCGAGAAACCGGGGACCTGCCGCGGAGCCTGGCTCAGGTAGCCGCTCCACGACAACCCACGACAGGAGACACACGTGAAGGCCGCGTCCAGCGCGGGGATCCCCGGCACCGAGGTGCGGACGACGCCGCTCACGCGACCGGCGTCGAATCCTCGGCTGCTCCCCACCGGCTGGCCGCTCACGGCACTGTTCCTCGGCTTCCCGCTGTGGTGGATGCTCGGGGTCGCGACGTTCGCGTTCGTCCTCTTCGCGGTGCCGATGGCGATCGAACTGCTGACCCGACGCGGACTGAGGGCACCACGCGGGTTCGGCATGTGGCTGCTGTTCCTCGTCTGGATCGTCGCGAGCGCGGCGATGCTCTGGGTCGACGCTCCGGGCGCCGAGCCAGGTGGAGGGGGCGCGGGGCGGATCATCGTCTACGGCTACCGCGCCGCGATGTACCTCTCCGCGACCATCGCCCTGCTCTATGTCCTGAACATGCCCGAACGCGACCTGCCGACGCGCCGGGTCGTCCGGCTGCTCGGCTTCATGTTCGTCGTCACGACGTGTGGCGGGCTGCTTGGCGTCGTGGCGCCGGGGTTCACCTTCAGCTCGCCGATGGAGCTGCTGCTGCCGGAAGGGATCGCGTCCAACGAGTTCGTCATGTCGATGATCCACCCGGCCGCCGCCGACGTGCAGTCGATCCTGGGGTACGAAGAAGCCCGACCGATCGCGCCGTTCTCCTTCGCCAACTCCTGGGGTGCGAACTTCGCCCTCTACCTGCCGTTCTTCGTACTCGCCTGGCTCGGTCGTGGCGCGGGGTGGCGGCGGTGGGTCGCGCCGTTCGTGCTGCTGGCAGGGCTGGTGCCGGCGGTCTACTCCCTCAACCGTGGGCTCTGGCTCGCGCTCGGTTTCGGTGCGTGCTACCTGGCGGCGCGGCTCGCCGCGATGGGGAAGTTCTGGGCGCTCAACCTGATCGGCGCCACCGTCGTCATCGGCGGTCTGGCGTTCGCGCTCAGTCCGCTCGGCACGATGGTGCAGCAACGCATGGACGCACCACACTCCAACGACCGGCGCGCCGACCTCGCCGTCGCGACCGTGCAGGCGGTCGTCGAGGGGTCGCCCGTGTTGGGCTTCGGCTCCACCCGCGACGTCAAGGGCAGCTTCTTCTCCATCGCCGGCGGGTCGACGCCGGACTGCCCGGCGTGCGGGGTACCGCCTCTTGGTACGCAGGGACAGCTGTGGCTCGTCGTCTTCTCCCAGGGCATCGTCGGGCTCGCGTTGTTCCTGGCGTTCTTCGCCCGCCGCTACCTCGCGCACCACCGGGACAGGTCGCCGCTGGCGATCGCCGGTTGTTGCGTACTCGCGTTCTTCGGGATCGAACTGTTCGTCTACGACACCTTCGACGCCCCCATGGTCACTGTGATGATCACGCTCGGCCTCCTGGCCCGGGGTGTACCTTCGGCCGCCCAGGATCCGGACCAGGCCGGAGGTTCGCCGTGACGACACACCCCGCTCACCAGCCGTCCACGTACCAGTCGACGTGGGACGCGCTGGTCGAGACGATGCAGCTGCTCTGGCCGGCCCCGGCCACGATCGGCACCGACGACGGCGACCAGGCCAGTGGCCCGGATGGCGCTGCGGGCGCCGGTCGGCGGACGGTGCGCGAGTTCCTCGTCCTCCCTGACCGGCGGCACCCTCGCGTCGCCCTGCCCGTGAGCACCGCCAGGGTGTCGGCCGAGGCGCTCCGCAAACACAGCCAGGCCCTCTCCCTCGGCGAACGCGCCGCTCGTACCGCCCTCTCCGGCCTCGTGCGGCTCCCCGGAGTCCAGTCGGGCCTGACCCGGATTGCTCACCACCGGATCCGGGTGAGTGTTCCCGAAGGGTCCGTCGCCGAGTCGTTCGAGGACCACCTCGCCGGAATCCTCGGCCGGGACGTCGTGGTCGCCATCGGGGTCGGCCAGCCGCGCGCCAACCGCAAACCCGTCCTGCACGCCCTCACGCCGGACGGGGACACGGCCGCCTACGTCAAGGTGGGTACGAAAGAACCCAACAAGGTCCTGGTCCGCGACGAGGCCGCCGCGCTGCACAGCTTCTGGGCCGCCGACCGGCCGACGACGGCGCTCCGGGTGCCACGCGTCCTCCACCATGGACGCTGGCGCGGGCTCGAGGTGCTCGTTCTCGCGCCCCTGCGTCCTGGGGCGGGTCGGTGGCGTCGGCGTACCGTCCCGATCTCGGCGATGCGTGAGCTCGCCGGCCACCTCGGCACCACCGAGTCGACCCTGGCGGCGAGCCCGGTCTGGTCGCTTGCAGAGGACACACCTGACGCCCTGGGCGACGCCGACCGGGCCAGGTCGTTCGACCGCATCCTCGCAGCGGCCAGGTCCCGTTACGGCAACACCAAGCTCACGCTCGGCGCCTGGCATGGCGACTGGACACCGTGGAACATGGCGTGGAACGGCGACCACGTTCTCCTGTGGGACTTCGAACGCTTCGCCACCGGGGTCCCGTTCGGCTACGACCTCACCCACTACCGGCTGCAGTCGGTGCTGCGGGACGCCGGTGAGGTGGGCGCCGACCGGCACGTCCGCCGGCAGCTCGCGACCGAGCCCGACCGGCGGGTGCCGGCCGACGACATCGTCCTGTCCGGCAACGACCCGGAGGCGGTGTGGATCGCGTACCTCGTCGAGCTCGCCCGTCGCTACACGCTCGCGTCCGAACCCGCCGAGGGCACTCCCCTGCGCGCCCGGACGACCTGGCTGCTCGACCTGCTCGACGACCTCGTGGTCCGTCGATGACAGGCTCCCGCCGGTGGCAGGACTCTCCCCCCGTGACTGGACTGGCCCCCGTGACTGGACTGGCCCCCGTGACTGGACCGGCCCCCGTGACTGGACCGGCCCCCGTGACTGGTTCCGTCCGGTGACTGTCGCGCTGGCCGGCTATCGCCCGTTCGTCCGTACGCACTGGCGGGCGTCGGTGCTGCTCGGCGTCGTCGGGCTGGCGGCTGGGCTCATGGTCACGTGGGGCATGCCACCGGCGTACACGTCGACGGCGACGGTCTTCGCCCCCGCGACCCCCACCTATCTGGCGTTCGACATGGAGCCGTTCACGGTCGAGGGCACACCGCCGCCGCGGGAGTGGACGCAGGACACCGAAGCCGAGCTGATCCGTTCCGACGTGGTGATGGGAAGCGTCGTGAAGCGCCTCGGCGCGGGGTGGACGGTCGCGAGCCTGTCCGAACGGATCCACCTCAGCGTGCCGACGAGCGCCCGGGTCTTCGCCCTCTCGTTCACCGGACGGACGCCCGAGGAGGCGCGCCGGGGAGCTGCGACCGTGGCAGATGAGTACGTACGCCAGCGGTCGGGCCTGATCGCGGACCGGACCGAACGGGTGAGCTCCGCACTCCGCGACCGGCGCGCCGACCTGCAGGAGATCATCGCCGAGGCGCCGGCGGAGTCCGGGGAGGTTCCCGAGCGTTCGGGGCCGTCGGCGCTCCCGGTCGACCGTGCCCTGCGGGCGCAGATCCGTACCCAGATCGCGGCCATCGACAAGGCCCTGACCGAGGCCGCCTCGACGACCGCCAACGCCGCCGAGATCGTGCAGCTGGCACGCCTTCCGACCTCGCCGACTCGGACCAATGCCGAGGTCGCGCCGGTCTCTGGTCTGATGTCCGGCCTCGCGGCGGGGTTGGGCCTCGGCTATCTGCGGCGGAGGCGGAGGCGGTGCGTCGAGGACGCGTACGACGTCGGCGGGGTCGCCGGACTGCCGATCCTCGCCCGCATCGGCTCCGTACCGCTCTCAGAGGACGGCGGGGGCGATGATGCCGACCGGGCGAGCGCGGACAACGCCGTCCGGCGGTTGGCCGCCCAGATCGCGCCGGCCCTCGCCGACGGAACCGGTCGGGTCGTCGTCCTGGGCTGCTGCGCCGACTCGCTGGTGACGGGCTTTGCCGGCGTACTCCAGCGCGTCCTCACCTCGTCGACCACCGGTTCGGCGTACGATCCCGAGGTCGTGGTGGCGGGGCGCCGGGCCGGGTCGCGCACCTCCACTCCGCACCCCGAGTCGGCCGATGTCGTGGTGGTGCTCGTCGAGTTCGGCAGCACCACGCGTGGTGCCCTCGCCCGGGCGGTGCACGGTCTGCGCGGCCGTCCGCAACCTGCCGGGGCTGGGCAGGTCACCGGGCCGGTCATGGGGATCGTCACCCTGGTCCCGGCCGGCACGCCGCCCGGAACGTCCGGGCACACCAGGAGAGGGACACCCGGATGACCGCAGAGCATGCCGACCAGGCGCCGTCGGTGACGGCGGTGATCGCGACCAGGAACCGACCCGAGCTCCTGCGCCGCGCGATCGACGCCGTGCTGGACCAGGACTACCCCGCCGCCGTCGAATGCGTCGTGGTGTTCGACCAGGCGCCCGTGGACGAGGCGGTGTGTGCCGGTCGTACGTCCACGACGCAGCGCCGGGTCGTCGCGATCGCCAACTCCCGTACGCCGGGCCTGGCCGGCGCCCGCAACGCCGGAATCGACGCGGCCGAGGGCGAGGTCATCGCGTTCTGTGACGACGATGACGAGTGGCTGCCGGGCAAGCTACGCCTGCAGGTCGAGCAGCTGCGCGCGACCGGCAGCGACGTCGCCGTCTCGGGCATCGAGGTGCACTACGGCGAGCGGGTCGTGCACCGCGTACCCACCGCGGCCGACCTCACCGTCGCGACGCTCGCCCGCCGCCGGGTCATGGAGGCGCACCCGTCGACCGTCATCGTCCGGGCCGACGCTCTCCGGAAGCGGATCGGCGTCGTCGACGAGGACATCCCCGGCAGCTACGGCGAGGACTACGACTGGATCCTGCGCGCCGCCCAGGCCGGGACCATCGCCGTCGTCGAACGCCCACTGGTGCGGGTGCTGTGGGGACGTACGTCGTTCTTCAACCGGCGCTGGCAGACCATCGT
>JBOHED010000019.1:0-9777 GCA_050700915.1 Actinopolymorphaceae bacterium
ATGGAGGCGGGTGCCGTGGGGCTGATCTTCGGGCGGAACATCTGGCAGCGCTCCTATGACGATTCGCTGGCGTTCGTCGACCGGCTGAAGGAGGTCCTCGCGAAGTATCCGGCCCTCTGAGCCTGGCCGTCTACGCGGGTGCCTGGGATCACGGCCGCCGGGACCGTGGCCCCACGCAGCACCGCGCGGACGACCGCACCGTGAGTCCGGTCACCCACGCCGAACGCAGGTACGGCGAGGGAGGTGAAACCGGGGTGGGGTGGGTGGGTGGTGGTGCCGAGGACCAGCAGCCTGGCCTGCTCGCCATGGGCGACCAACGTGGGCGCCGGATGGGCGTGCTCGATGGCGACCGTCACGTCGACGTCCGGGAACCTGGACCGCCACGGAGCCAGGATCTCGCCCAGCACGTCGCCGAGCGCACTGCGCAGGTCAGTGCCTGTGGCGGCACCAACGTCCCACGCGGCATTACCCAGGTCATGGTCCGCCGGAGCATCCAAGTCCCAGGCACACAGGGCGACGAGGGGCGCCGATGCCTGTCGGGCCGCGGCAAAGGCGAAGTCCAGCACCGCGGTGTCCCGTGGCGGGATGTCCACGCCGACGAGTACCGGCCGTCCGTCGTCCCGGGCGGGTTCCCATTCGGGGGGTACGACGACCAGCGGGATCGCGCTCTCGGCCGCGAGCGCCGTCGACGTCGACCCGAGGACGCGGGAGGCGACCCGGCCTCGGCCACGGCGTCCCACCACGCAGAGGGGCGACCGGGCGCAGGCGTCAGTCAGGACGTCGTTCGGCCGTCCTTCGTACAACGCGGTCCCCACGACCCGACTCGCATGCCGGTCCCCGGCGAGATGGGAGCGGGCCGAGGTGAAGACCTCCTGGCCTTCGTCGTACATCTCGACCATGTTGGCCTGTGGGCTGAGGTGCCGTCGGACGCCGGAGCGTTGGTACGCATGCACCATCCGGACCCGTGCCCGCCGCCGCGCGGCCTCACCGACGGCCCAGTCGAGGGCCCGGAGGCCGTTGTCCGAACCGTCCATCCCGACCACGATCGCCGGTTTGCTGTCCGGACGCGGCATGTGGGCGTTCCTCTCACGATGGCAAGTCGCCGTCGGTCCCAGCTTCCCAACCAGGCCTCGCGCGCGCGCCCGGCTTGGACCGCCCTGGGTCCCTCGGCCGACTCACTGCAGACCTTGGGCCCCTTCGAGGCAGGGCCGGTCGGGAAATGCTGGATTCGGGGGCGTGTGCCGACAAGCGTGCGACGGGGGGGAGGGCGTCATGGTCAAACGCCGGGTTCGTCGACGGAGCGGCCGCTGGGCGGTGGCGTTCGTCCGGCGGCTCGCTTGGACGCGCAACCCGATGTACCGCACGTCCGACCGGATCGAAGGGCTGCTCCTGCTGAGCGTCCTCGTCGCCGCCTTCGTGGCGGTCCCGCTCGCGATCGGGGTCGGACGGACGACCTACGACGACGGCATGCGCCGGTCGGCGCAGCTCTCCGCGGCAGGGCACTGGATCCGCGCGACGCTGGTGGAGGCCGCTCCGGACGCGGGTGTGTCGGATTCGGATTCGCCGACGACGCTCAACCCACTCGCCCGCGCGCAGTGGAAGGCGCCGGACGGATCGCTCCGCGAGGCGAGGGTGCCCGCCAAGGCGGGTGCGGCCGCCGGCACCAGGGTGCCGGTCTGGGTGGACGAGTCCGCGCGTGCCGTCCGACCGCCACCTCGCCCGGACCAGGTGTCGGACAAGGCCGTCGCCACCGGACTGACCAGTTGGATGGCGATGGAGCTGGGGGTGGTGGTGAGCTACCTCCTGCTGCGCTGGCTGCTCGACCGCCGCAGGCTCGCCTCGTGGGAGACCGAGTGGCAACGGGTCTCCGCACGCTGGACCCGGAAGCTCCGGTGAACCCGGCGGGCGTACTTCCTGGTTCGCTGGGACCTTCGTCTCTTACCGGTCGCGGCCCATGACATGGACCCTGGCGATGGTGTGTGCCGCAGTGCCGCGCACGTCGGTTACGCGTATTCGTACGAGGAACGCCATTTCTGTCTGCACAGGCAGACATGCGCCGGAGGTGACGGATGGCCTTGCGAGCGGTCCCGCGACAGGGCATACCGCGACAGCGGACGCCGAAGGCGACAAGTGCCCGCCTGCAACCCAATCTGGGTGACTACGTACGAGTGCGGCGGGACTTCTCCTGGGACGCCGCCCGCACGTGGCTGACCGGGCTCCCCGACGGGCGTGGCCTCAACATCGCCTACGAAGCGGTCGATCGGCACGCCAGCGGGCAACGCGCCCGGCAGGCGGCGCTGCGCAGCCGGGACCAGCACGGCCAGATGACCGAGCTGACCTACGAGGAGCTGCGGACATCGACCAACAGGTTCGCCAACCTGCTGACAAGCCTTGGCGTCGAGGCCGGACAACGGATCTTCTCGTTGCTGGGAAGGGTTCCGGAGGCCTATCTCACCGCGTTCGGGACGCTCAAGGCCGGTGGCGTCTACGGTGCGTTGCCCGTGGACCTCCACTCCGATGCGATCCGGACACGTCTCGCGCTCACCGACGCCCGCGTGCTCGTGACGACGCCCGAGCTCTACAAACGCCTGGTGGCGCAGGTGCGCGACCACCTGCCGGAGCTGGCACACGTCCTGGTCGTGGGCGACGCGGAGGGCGACGACACGATCGACCTGCACGCGGCCCTCGCGGGCATGGACGAGTCGTTCGTGATACCTCCCACGGGCGAAGGGGATCCGGCGCTGGTCTGCTTCACCGGCGGGACGACCGGTCCGGCGAAGGCGACCCTGCAACCGCACGAGGCCGCCGTCGCCCAGCACGCCACGGCGGCGTACGCCCTGGATCTCCACGCGGGTGATGTCGTGTGGTGCTCGGCCGACTGCATCGAGTCGGCCACCATGTCCTACGGAATCGTCGCGCCGTTGACCCACGGCGGCACGGTGGTCGCCGACTCCGTACCGTTCGACGTACGCCGTACCTACGAACTCCTGCAGCAGGCACGGGTGAGCGTCTGGTACACCTCACCGGCCGTGCTGCGTGGCCTGCGACACGAGGGCACCGACCTTGCCCAGACCTACGACCTGTCGACGTTGCGTTTCATCGCCAGCGTCGGCGAACCACTTGATCCGGACCTGGTGCTGTGGGGACAGGAGGCGCTCGGCCGCCCGGTGCACGACACGTGGTGCCAGACGGAGACCGGCACGATCACGATCAGCAACTTCGCCAGCATGGACATCCGTCCGGGTTCGATGGGTCGGCCGATGCCTGGTGTCAAGGTCACCTTGCTCGCCCGGGGAAGGGACGGTCACCCGGAGCTGGTCGACGGTGACGTACGTGAGCTCAACGACCCCAACGAGGTCGGAGAGATCGCCATCCGTCCGGGTTGCCCGGCACTCTTCCGCGGCTATCTCGGCGAGGACGAACCGACCGGTATCGACGACTGCATGACGGCGGGCTGGTACCTCACGGGCGACCTGGCCCGTCGGGACAACGACGGCTACTTCTGGTACGCCGGCCGGGCCGCCGATGCCATCGTCACCGGGGATGACGGGAAGCCACCGGTCGGTGCGTACGACATCGAACGCGTCCTGCTCGACCATCCCGCCGTCGTCGAGGCCGCCGTGGTCGGTGCGGCGGATCCCGCCCGCGGCGCGGCGATGACGGCGTACATCACGCTCCGCCCGGGCCAGTCGGCTGACGATGAGCTGTGCCGCGAGGTGCAGGAGTTCGCCGCGGCACGGCTTGGCGCGCTCGCACCGGCGGAGGTGGTGGTCGAACCGAGCCTGCCACGGACCAGGAGCGGCAGCCTGCTCCGCCGGGACCTGCGGGGACGCACGTCGGACATGTCCTCCAAGGACCTTCGGCACTGGTGAGCACCGACGGGGCGCGACCATCGTGAACACATGTTCGTCACCCTCGATCTCCGCAAACACGCGGAGGAGTTGGTGGGCAAGGCACGGATGGCTCCCTCCCTCCACAACGCCCAGCCGTGGGCATTCCGGGTCAGGTGGAACGCCGTCGAGGTCTACGCCGACCGTTCGCGGGCGATACCGGTCCTCGATCCGGACGACCGCCAGCTCCTGATCGGCGTGGGGGCCGCGGTCTTCGGTATCCGGCTCGGGGTCAGCGTGCTCGGGGCCGAGCCGGGGGTGGCGCTGCTTCCGGGTGCCGAACGTGGCGATCTCGCCGCGCTGGTCACGGTCGGACCGGAACATCGACCGACCATCGCCGAGGCACACCTCGCCGAGCAGGCGCCGTTGCGAAGGACGATCCGGGAACGCATGGACCCGCGGGTCCCCGAGCAGGCCCGTCGCGGCCTCACCGCCGCCGCGAGGCTGGAGTCGGCGACGCTCAACTGGATCGTCGACCATGGGGCGCGGCAACACCTGGCCCATCTGGTCACCCTCGCCGAACGCCGTGAGGAGGGCGATCCACGGTTCAGTGCCGAGCTCACCGGTCGGCCGCGGACCATGCCGGGTCTTGACCCGGCCGAGCCCGAGCCGACGGTCGCGGTCCTCACGACGGACGGCGACCGGCCAGCCGACTGGTTGCGTGCCGGTCAGGCGCTGTTGCGCGTACTCCTGTCCGCGACCATGGACGGACTAGGGGCGGCGTACGTCAACCAGCCGCTCGAGCTGCCGGACCTCCGGACCCGCGTCCGAGACGAGCTCGACCTACCCGGGTTCCCGCAGCTCATCCTGCGGTTCGGTCGTCCGCTCGGAGGTTGGCCGCCTCCGACTCCCCGCCGACCGGTGTGCGATCTCCTGCGTCCGTGACCCGTTGCCGGGTTCGTCGCCAGCTACCCGGAGTGGTACTAAACGTGTCACCGGTCCAGGACCTCGGGTTCACGCCGCCGGCCCAGGACGCCGACCTCGGAGAGGTCCCGTACGACGATCTGCGCACCGCGGGCCCGTAGGGTCGCCTCCCAGTCGCGGCGCGGGGGATCGGGGTCGCGGGCGACCGCGACCACCAGCCCGAACTCGGCACGCCGCGCCGCCGCCACACCCGCGAGGGACTGCCCGACGACGGCCACCTGGCGTGGTGGGAGGTCGAGCTGCCGGGTCGTCTCGAGGAGCAGCGCGGACTCGGATCTGCCGGGGGGGTCGAGACCGTCGACCCGGAGATCGAACAGTTTCTGCACGTTCGCCGCCGCCAGGATGCGGGCGGAGTGCGGGCTGTGGGAGACGGCGGCGATCCGGGCGCCCCGGCTGCGCAGCTCTCGGACCAGGGCGACGGCGCTCCGGAACGCGGCGACGCCGTACCGGTCGATCTCCTGCAGGAAGTAGTGCGTCGTGCGGGCCGCGATTCCGCGTACGGTGTCGCCCTCGTGGGTTTCGCCGCCGTCGGCATGCTCCAGGTGGACTCCACCGTCGAACGGTTGGCCGACAGCAGCACCGTCGGGCAGCGTGATCCCGCGGGAGGCGAGGAAGGCGCGTACACCGTCGGCGTGGGATCTGCCGTGCAGATGGCGGAGATAGTCGGCACGGACGTCGAACGGTCGCTCCTGGGTGAGCGCCCCGCGGTTGTGCCGCCGCAGAAACTCGTCGAAGCTCCGTTTCCACGCGGCCGCATGGACCCGCGCCGAGTCGATGACCACACCGTCGGTGTCGAACACGACCGCACCGATCCGGTCGAGCGGAATGGCGGGCTGCCCAGCTGTCATCAGCTGCTCCTTACCCGAGGGCGACCCGGCAGGCCGGGTCGAAGACGGGAAAGTCGCAGGTGGCGGGAGCTCCGGGCCGCCGGCGACGGTTACCGGTGGGCGAGCATCTGGTGCTGTCGCCGACCGGAGATGGTGAGCTCGTCGAGATCGTTCACCACGACATGGGCACCCAGTCGGTAGAGCTCGCTGCGTTCGTCCCGCCGGTCGACCCCGATGATCGGTTCGAAACAGCCGTTCCATGCCGCCTCGACCATGAGGGGTGTCGTGGTGACCACCGCACTGCGCCGCGGCGAGACGCCGAGCCGATGCGTGGCTTCCAGCAGCGTCGCCGGGTCGGGACAGGCGGGCAGGCCGGCAAGGGCCGCGTCGATCCCGTCGACCCGGATGTCGAACGAGCCGGCGACGTGGGCGCAGGCGAGTACCTGCGCGCAGTTGCGGCTGGAGGAGATGGCGGCCGTACGTACGCCTCGATCCCTGAGGTTGTGCATCAGGGCGACCGCCGAGGAGAACGTCCGGACTCCCCACTCACGCAGCTCCTCGAGGAACCGGGCGTTCTTGCGGGCGGCCAGCGACTGCACTGAGTCGGCATTGCGGTCGGCCGACGTCTCGCGGAGGGAGATGCCGCGGGCGGTGAGGAAGCTGCGGACCGCCTCCGTGCCAGGTCGGCCGTCGGCGTACCGCCAGTAGTCCGCCGAGGTGTCGAAGCTGGGTATCTCCAACCCCGACTGCTGGGTGTGACGATGCAGGAAGTCGTCGAACACCTTCTGCCATGCACCACCGTGGAGGCGCGCAGTGTCCACGACCACGTCGTCGGCGTCGACAAGCACCGCGTCGATGCGGTCCAGGTGAAGGGTCGGGGAATCGCCACTCATCGACACAGACCTCAGCGCCGCCTGGTCAGGTCGGCGATCATCGCCCGAGACTCGGTTCGCACGTTCTTAGCGTGGAGGGGTCCCGCGACGGGTCCGCAGAGGCTTCGGTCATGGCGGGTCGGGACCTTTGCCTGCGGCGCATGGGTGAGACGGGAACGACGCCCGGCTCGACCGGGCCTCGACCGGGCCTCGACCGGATGGGGCGGAACGTCAGCGATGGCGCCCCAACGGGACAGGGATCGTCACCGTCGTCACCATCCGTGCCGAATGTGGGGAAACGATGTCCGGGACCTCCGCCCGGGCGCGCCGGGACCGTTGCCGCTCGCCCGCACAAAGTGACAACGGCGAGAATGAGACCGGGAAGCGGATGCATTGTGACGGTCCCCCACGGAGGTGTGATCGTGCTCGTCCAGGAACTCGAGCCGCTCGAGCGCGAAATCCTCGTCAAGGCGGCGATTCTCGCACCGTCCATGCACAACACCCAGCCATGGCAGTTCCGGTTCCGGCAGCGCAGCGTCGAGGTACACCGCGACCCGGCCCGGCAACTGGGTGCCGAGGACCCGGACGGCCGGATGACGATGATCGGCGTGGGCGCCGCCATCTTCAACATCCGGGTCGCGGCGGCCTCTCTTGGGCACAAGGTCACGACCCGCCTCTCGCCGCATCCCGAGCAGGGGACCCTCGCGGCGGAGGTGACGATCGGGCCGGCGACCAGCGAGGCGGCGACCAGCGAGGCGGCGACTGGCGACCCGTCGACTGGCGACCCGTCCGACGTGGGGCAGGACCCCGCCGACCTGTTCCCCTACCTTTCGCGGCGGCACACGAACAGATGGCCGTTCTCCGACCGTGCCGTTCCCGGCGAGGTCCGTGACAAGCTCGCCGAGGCCGCCGAACGCGAAGGCGCCCGGCTGGAATGGGTCGAGGACGAGGAGCGGGTCCGCTTGCTGCTCGGGCTTGCCAGAGACGCCGAGGTCGCCGAAGCCGACGACCCTCGCCGATGGGTGGAGCGGCAGCAGTGGGTGGGCGGGGATCGGGACCGGGACGGTGTGCCGTCGAGTGCGTTGGGTCCCCGGCCGGCGGAACCGTCGGCGGCACGCGACCTTGCGGTCGACCCGCGCGACCAGCTGCGTAGTTCCGCACACTTCGAGGGACGCCCGGCTATCGCCGTCCTGTGGACCGAACGCGATGACCCCCAGACCTGGCTGCTCGCGGGACAGGCGTTGCAGCGAGTTCTGGTGGCGGGGACGGCCCACGGACTGGCCGCGTCGTTGGTCAATGAGCCGATCGAACACGCCGAGCTCGGCCGGGTCGCCCACGGTCCAGGCGAGGGCTGGATCGAACCGCAGGTGGTGATCCGGTTCGGTTACGGACCCGAGGTCGCACCCACGCCGAGGCGACCGATCGAGGAGTTCGTCCTCGCCGACGATCAGGGTGCCCAGGGCAGCGGCGACGAGGACGCGTCCCCCTCCGTGCCGAGGCAGGGACGGTGACGCCATGCCACCCAACGACGCCATGCCACCCAACGACGCCATGCCACTGAACGATGACAGGGACAGCGGCGCGGACGGCTCCGACGTCGCGCGACCCCTGGTCGTGGGCGTCGACGACTCCGCCGGATCGCTCGACGCCGTGCGGTGGGCCGCTGCCGAGGCGCAGCGGCGAGGCCTTCCGGTCCGATTCGTTCATGCGTTCGCCTGGCCTCTCGTCCACGTACCCGCCGGCATGTGGAAGATGGGTCCGGAAGGCGGACTTCGTACGCATGCGGAGCAGTTGCTCTCCGAGGCTGCGGGAATCGCTCAGGTCGCTGCACCAGGCGTGGAGGTCACGACCGAGATCCGTACCGGCTTCGCCCTGCCGGTGCTGGAGGACGAGAGCAGGCACGCCACCTGGGTCGTCGTCGGCACCCGAGGAACCGGGCCGATCTCGGGTGCGGTGGTCGGGTCGACAACGATCCAGCTCGTCGGCTGTGCGCGCTGCCCCGTCGTGGTCGTCCGTGGCGACCCCTCCCCGCGGGACGAGGATCTGGTGGTCGTAGGCGTCGACGGGTCCCCGCTCGGTGCCGCCGCCGTCGGACGCGGAGTGGAGGAGGCCGCGCGGAGGGGCGGTCGCCTGCTTGCGGTGCACGTCGTACGTCAGGCTCGGCTCGGGGCGACCGACACCTCGGCAGGTCTGCGGCTCGTCAACGAGGCGCTCGCGGGCTGGCGGGCGAAGTGTCCGGACCTGTCCATCGAGGAGCGGGTCCTGTCCGGTCATGCCGCGGGTGCGCTCGTGGACCTGTCACGCCGCGCTGTCCTTGTCGTGGTCGGTGCGCGTGGGCGGGGCGGCTTCGCCGGCATGCTGTTGGGATCGGTGAGCCAGACGCTTCTCTATCACGCGTACTGTCCGGTGATGGTGGTGTCGATTTCCTGCGCCGGCGACGCCGCGTCGGATGCGGGGCGTCGCGGGTGAGGCGGAATCCGCCGGGACGCTAGGCCTTTCGGGCTCGGGCCCGCGCCTTCTCCCGGTCGGTCTGCGCGAGGACCGACTTGCGCAGCCGGATCGCCGCTGGCGTGACCTCGACACATTCGTCCTCGCGACAGAACTCCAACCCCTGTTCGAGTCCCATCTCCCGGGGCGGCACCAGGCGTTCGAGCTCTTCCGCCGTGGACGAACGCACGTTGGTGAGCTTCTTCTCCCGGCAGGCGTTGACGTCCATGTCCTCGGGCCGGGAGTTCTCGCCGACGATCATGCCTTCGTAGACCTCGGTGCCCGGCTTCACGAACAGCGTCCCGCGCTCCTGCATGTTGAAGCAGGCGTACGCCGTGACGCTCCCGCGCCGGTCGGCGACCAGCGAGCCACGCGGCCGCGTCCGCAGGTCTCCCGCCCATGGTTCGTACCCCTCGAACACATGGTGGATGAGGCCCGTGCCGCGGGTCTCGGTGAGGAACTCGGTACGGAAGCCGATGAGTCCGCGTGCGGGCACGAGGTAGTCCAGGCGTACCCACCCGGTTCCGTGGTTGACCATCTGCTCCAGCCGACCGCGACGCAGGCCGAGCATCTGGGTGACGACGCCGACGTAGTCCTCGGGGACGTCGATGGTGACGCGTTCGACCGGCTCGTGGACCTTGCCGTCGACCACCTGGGTGACGACCTGGGGCTTGCCGACCGTGAGCTCGAAGCCCTCGCGGCGCATCAGCTCGACGAGGACGGCCAGCTGCAGTTCGCCCCGGCCCTGGACCTCCCAGGTGTCGGGACGTTCGGTGT